>DRJZ01000163.1 GCA_011052015.1 Acidiferrobacteraceae bacterium
GCTGCCGCAACCGTTTGAGCACCTCAAAGCCATCCATGCCCGGCAGGTTGATGTCCAACAGGATCAGATCGGGTTGATGTTCCGCTGCCAACTCAAGCCCCAGCAACGGCTCAGGGGCGCTCCACGTGTGAATCCTGGGCCGCCGCCCCAATAACTGGACGACCAGCCGCAGGTTGGCGGGATTGTCTTCTATGTAAAGCACGCTATGTTTGTGCGCCGAAGTGGTGATGGCTTGTGGTGATGGGGATTTGTTTTCGCCCACCTCTTTTTTTTGCACAGGACGCGGGGTGTCACGTTGCAGTTCGATCCAGAACGTACTGCCCTCGCCGGGCGCACTGACTACACCGATGGCGCCACCCATGAGTTCGACAATATTCCTGGTGATCACCAGACCAATGCCACTGCCTTCAATCTCTGACTGCTCTGCTCCCAGCCGATAGAAGGCCTTGAACAACTGACCCTGCTGCTGCTGAGTGAGTCCGGCGCCGGTGTCGGTCACACTGATGCGCATGCGCTGTTCGTTGATGTGGTCGCAAGCAATGATGAGCTTGCCATTATCGCTATTGTATTTAACCGCATTACTCAACAGGTTGAGCATGACTTGCTTGAATCGGGTGCGGTCCACCCTGACCATATGGTGGTGTTGTTGCAGCACCTGCTCAAAGCTAACATCAGCGCCATCCTGGCGCAGAATAATTTCAATGCCGCGCTTTTTTGCCAATGGCATAATCAGGTGCAGAGTTTCGTCAACGACCCCAGAGACCACCACAGACTCGATGCTAAGATCAATACGCCCTTCCTCGATTCTGGCCAGGTCGAGCACATCATTGATGAGCTCCATCAGATGATCGGCGGCCTTGAGAATCTCGTCGACATTTTCCTGTTGGGACACGTCCAGTTTATCCGTCTCCATTTTCAGCAACTGGCCAAAGCCCATGATCGCATTCATCGGTGTGCGCAATTCATGGCTCATGCTGGAAAGAAATTGCGACTTGATATGGTTGGCGTTCTCGGCCTCCTCCTTGGCCTCAAAAAGTGCCTTGCGGTTGTGCTCGTCCATCTCCAGTATGCGCCTGGAATGAATCATCACCCCCAAAGTCGCATTGAATGGGCGCAGAAATTCCTGAATTTCTTCATCATACCCCCCTGCACAGTTGGCGACCCCGTACATACCCACAAGCTCATTACCGTAGAAGATAGGCTTGCCCAGGAAGGCATTCATGGCGGGGTGCCCCTTGGGCAAACCCCCTGATTGTGGGTCTGAGGCAGGGTGGTTGCTGATAATGCTCTCACGGGAAGTCAGCACCCGACCCAACAAATTATTGAGATTACGAAACTCAAACCCCTTTTCCTCAAGCTCATCATAAAGTTTTTGGGTGCCCGGGCTCCAGGCGATATTGGTAATCGCATGGGTTTTGAGATAGGGCTTGGCATGGTCATCAAAAAATACTTCGCCGATAAGGCCATACTCGCTCTCGGTGAGCTCCAGCAGGGCATCGAGCAGGGTATTCATGCTTAGACGCAAGTCTCCCTTGACCACAAAGTCGGTGGTCGAACGATGCAGCATGTCGAGCAACGTTCTCTGCCGCTCCAACTCACACCTCATCGCCACCGTTTCGGTAACATCCTGTACGGTGCCGGTGAGCCGTATCAGACTCCCTGCCCCATCGGTCTCAGCCTGGGCAAGCTCATGCACATTTAGCACCGTACCGTCGGGGCGCACGATGCGATACAACACGTCGTAGTGGCCGGTCTGTGCGGCTTGTCTTTGGCTTGCCTGTATTTTTTCCAGATCATCGGGGTGCACTGCCGAGAAAAAGGATTCAACGCCGGGCTCAAAACCGCCCGGCACATGGCCGAAGATGCGGTAGACCTCGTCCGACCAGATCAATTCACCGCTCACCAGGTCGGCCTGCCAGTTACCAATGTGCGCCAGGGCCTGGGCCTCGTGCAGTTGCCGCTCGCGCTCCATCAACGCCAGTTCGGCACATTTGCGGCCATCGATATCCTGCACCACGCCCAGCATGTGCAACGGCTCGCCATCCTTGGCACACACCACATCACCACTCGCATGAATCCAATGCACACTGCCGTCCGGCCACACCACACGAAACTCAATATCGTATCTGGCGCCATGCTCCACACAGTTCTCCAACGCATCCATCACCTGTTGCCGATCATCGGGGTGTAAGGCGGCACCGAAATTTTCATAGGATGTTTCGCACACATCGTACTCATAACCCAACAACGGTCCGATGCGTTCAGACCAGACCACACGGTCGGTTCTTATGTCCCAATCCCAGGTGCCGATGTTGGCAAACACCTGACTGCGGAATAATCGTTCTTCACTTGCCCGCAGGGCGGTAATATCGGTACGGGTAGCAACATACTTGTAGGGTTCTCCCTTATCATCCAGGAAGGGTACGATAGTGGACTTTACCCAGAATTCATCACCTCTCTTATTATGGTTGCAGGTGACGCCACGCCAAACCTTGCCCTGAGAGACCGTGTCCCACAACTTTTCATAAAACGAAACAGGATGAACGCCTGACTTGATCAGGCGGTGGTTCTGGCCCAACAATTCTTCACGGCTGTAACCGCTGATCTTACAGAATTTGTCATTGACGGCAGTGATGCACCCGTCCACATCGGTAACACTGACGGAACTATGTTGATCCATGGCAATAAGCAGGTATTTGCTCTCCCTCAGGGAGGCTTCTAAAGCTTTGCTGAGCCGGGTAGTCTGGCGCGCCCGTTTTGCCCTGGCGATTACCGCCGTCTCCAGGTGGTCTGCTTCCACGGGTTTTACCAGAAAATCGTCACCGCCCAGCTTCATGGCCGCCAATTGCCGGCTGAGATCCACTTCCGAGGATAAAAACATGATGGCCATCGAAGCCCAGCCATCATCTTGCCGGATCACCTGGGCCAGCTCCGGTCCTGAACATCCCGGCATATAAACATCCAACACAAGGACATCCGGCTTAAACCTGGCCAATACCTCTAAGCCTTCCAGGGGCCTGGACAATGTTTCAACTTGCATGCCCGCGTTGCGCAACACCTTAGCGTAATACCCCAGCAAGTCTTCTTCATCATCGACCAGCAACACCCGGTAGGGCGCCGATTCTATCTGCGAGGTCAAAGTATCCAGCGTCTGAATGAGTTTCTTCACATCCACCGGTTTACAAAAATAATAGGATGTGCACATACGCGCCACAGCAAGCCGGGCCTTGATGTCGCAATGCCCTGAAATAAAGATGACCGGCGGACAGGCTTGCAGATTATCTTTTAACCGGGCAACAACATACGCAGCCGTAACGTCACCGTCCTTGGCAACGAGTTCCATGATGATAGCCACAGGGATTTCTTGTCCACAGGCCGCCTCCATATCACTCAAATCATCCAGGAATCGGACCCTGTAACCAGCCCTCTCGATGTCTGCCACCCTGTCGGCCGCCAACAGTTCATCCCCCCCGGCAAGATAAACAAGCTTGTCATCATCCTGCGCTTGGGAAGCACAGCACTTATCGGTGGTTAAAGATGTTTTAATGTCCATAACGATATCCTGGGTCATCCGGTTGATCTGCTGTGCACTAGGCTGCCTTTGCTCGCGCTATCTGACGTAGCAGGGTTTCCAGGTTATTAAAGGGGATCGGTTTGGTGAAAAAAAACACGTCCTGGGGTAAGCCGCCACGCTCCTTAATCTCTAATTCTGTAAGACCACTCACAACAACAATCAGGCACTGGTCCAACTCCGGCAGTTCTTTCAACGCCCGGATCATCTGAAACCCATCCAAATTAGGCAGATTCAAGTCGGCGATAATCACGTCAGGCAAGGTACGGCCAATTTTAACCAAGCCTTCATAACCATCTTTGGCGGTGACGACACTCGTATTGATACGCCAGGCATGAAATTGCTTTTCATACATACGAAGTTGTTGTGCATCATCCTCCACAATCACAACCGACAACTGTTGTCCCGGTCCCTGATCCCCTGAAACGGCCTGTTGCTGACCGAGTATTTCCTCCACCGAACTGCGTGCAATACGCCGATGACCCCCGCCTGTAGTCCAGGCCCGCAACAGACCATTATTGGTCCAAAGCTGAACGGTACTCACCGCCACACTCAATAGTTTAGCGGCCTCCCGGCTTGTAAGATAAGTTTTTTGCTTTTCCGTCATACCCACCTCTTGATCAAGCGCTATAGGCCCGTTTTATCTGGGGTGATAAAACCTCTACTTCGCATCCACCGATTTCATCACTATCGGCATTTTCATCATTTACTTTAGTGAATAAATGGGGGAAAAGCCACTGGCTGCGTGGGGATAACCCACTAGTTTTAAAGAATCTTTATCGGAATGGCCGATGGAAAATAGAGGAAAGAAATGAAGGGGCTTCACCAAAATTACACCTCTTTCACCACAGAGGACACGGAGGACACAGAGGACACAGAGGACACAGAGAAAAAGGGGGTGTTACTACTCTGCGTCCTCCGTGTCCTTCCAGGTGACAAATTTCTAAGTCATTGATTTATATGCTAGCTTAGAATCTTGTCACTTGTAGATCTGCGGCCGCGCAGCGGCA
>DRJZ01000164.1 GCA_011052015.1 Acidiferrobacteraceae bacterium
CTACCGCCATGACCCACTCCATCTCTTCAATGGCCTTGGGGTCGATACGATCTTTATCGGCCTGGGGATAGGGCTGCAGCATGATGGATTCGATGCTGCCGGGTTTGCCCACGAACCCGGCCAGGGGCGCCACTTTTTGCCACAGGGCCTCGGTAATGTAAGGTGTAATAGGGTGCAGTAAACGTAAAATGGTTTCCAATACCCGCAGCAATGTACGCCGGGTGCCCCGTTGGGCCTCGGCAGTTGCCTTGGGGTCGGTGAGGATGACCTTGGACAACTCTAAATACCAGCTACAGTATTCATCCCAGACAAAACCATAGAGGGCGCTGGCGGCAAGATCAAACCGATAACCGTCAATCGCATCGGTCACTGTTTGTTCGATCTGCTGTAGCCGGGAAATGATCCAACGATCCGCCAGGCTTAAACTCACGTCGTTATTGCCGATACCGCAGTCCTGTCCCTCGCAATTCATCAACACATAACGGGACGCGTTCCACAGTTTATTGCAGAAGTTGCGATAGCCTTCGATACGGCCCAGGTCAAAGTTGATGTTGCGGCCGGTGGTGGCCAGGACGGCGAAGGTAAAGCGCAGGGCATCGGTGCCGCAAGACGGGATGCCGTCAGGATAATCCTTGCGGGTGGCCTTTTCGATCTTGGGGGCCAGCTCCGGTTGCATCAGGCCGGTGGTGCGCTTGGTGACCAGAGGCTCGAGTTCGATGCCGTCGATCAAGTCCAGGGGATCGAGAATATTGCCCTTGGACTTCGACATCTTCTGGCCGTGGGCGTCCCGCACCAGGCCGTGGATATAGATCTCTTTAAAGGGGACCTCACCTGTAAATTTGATCCCCATCATGATCATCCGCGCCACCCAGAAGAAGATGATGTCGAAACCCGTGACCAGGACGCTGGTGGGATAGAATTTTTTCAGTTCCGGGGTTTGGTCGGGCCAACCTAAGGTAGAGAATGGCCACAGGGCAGAGGAGAACCAGGTGTCGAGCACGTCCTCATCCTGGCTAAGGGGCATATCTTTATCGAGTTTGTATTTCTTGCGAACCGCAGCTTCGTAGTGGCCGACATAGTGCTTGCCATCGGCGTCATACCAGGCCGGGATACGATGACCCCACCAGATTTGACGGGAGATGCACCAGTCTTGAATGTTGCGCATCCACTCGAAATAGGTCTTGGACCAGTTGTCTGGCACAAAGCGGATGCGACCTTCTTCCACTGCGGCGATGGCGGGTTTTGCCAGCGGACCCACTTTCACAAACCATTGATCGGTGAGGTAGGGTTCCACTACGGCCTGGGAGCGATCGCCTCGTGGCACCATGTGCTTGTGATCCTCGATTGACGCGATGAGTCCCTGGGCCTGTAGGTCATCTACAATGCGTTTACGGGCCTCATAGCGGTCAAGGCCATCATAGGGAGAGCCCGGTAGTTCGATGTGGGCGTCCACGCTGAAGATGTTGATCAGGGGCAGGTCATGGCGCTGTCCCATTTCGTAGTCATTAAAGTCGTGGGCCGGTGTGATCTTCACGCAACCGGAGCCGAATTCAGGGTCCACATAGTCATCGGCGATGATGGGGATCTCGCGGTCGGTCAAGGGTAGTTTCGCGGTCTTGCCGATGAGGTGCTGATAGCGTTCATCGTCCGGGTGTACCGCCACCGCGCTGTCACCGAGCAGGGTCTCCGGCCGGGTGGTGGCCACCACCAGATCCCCCGAGCCATCACTCAAGGGATAGCGGATGTGCCATAGGTGTCCGCTTTCCTCTTTGGAGACGACTTCCAGGTCGGATACTGCGGTATGCAGTATCGGGTCCCAATTTACCAGGCGTTTGCCGCGATAGATCAGGCCCTCGTCGTAGAGCCGCACAAAGACTTCCCGCACCGCCTTGGACAGACCCTCGTCCAGGGTGAAACGTTCCCGGGACCAATCCAGGGAGGCCCCCATGCGCCGTAGTTGATCGGTGATGGCGCCCCCCGACTGCTCCTTCCATCGCCATACTTTATTTACGAAAGCCTCGCGTCCCAGGTCGTGGCGGGTCTTGCCCTCCTGGGCCAGTTGTCTTTCCACCACCATTTGGGTGGCGATGCCCGCGTGGTCGGTCCCGGCCTGCCACAGGCTGGCGTCCCCGCGCATGCGGTGGTAGCGCACCAGGGTATCCATGATGGTGTCCTGGAAGGCATGGCCCATGTGCAGGCGGCCGGTCACATTGGGAGGTGGGATCATGATGCAATAGGGCGCGCCGTCCCCGCGAGCGGCAAACCAGCCTTGCTGCTCCCAAATGTCGTATATCTTTTGTTCGATGCTATGTGGGTCGTAGGTCTTGTCGAGGGTATCTGTGCTCATGGATCATCGTGCTTAATAATTAACAGGGCATGCCGGTGGCCGGCAAGATCGGAGAGCGGATTATACGTTATTTTCAGCGGACACCGTGGTCGCGATGGCCGCGGCGCCATTTGGCCAGGATGGCCCTGATTTCATCACGTAACAGGGTTTCAGTTTTTTGATCCAGGGTGCGGTCCAGGGTTTGATCCAGCTTTGCGTTTAGAAAATCAATAAGTTCGGTGAGCAGGTCTTCACTGGGGAATGACATTGAGCTACCGTCATTGAGGGTTGCCGCGGCTGACCCATCTCTGGAGAAACGATGGGTCTTACCGCGACCCACAATGGCCACATCTTCCAATATGGGGAAATCATCCAGGCTTTCATTCTGTAGGGGTGTGGTCTTGGTGACAGTGATTTTGACCGGTTGTACCGGTTCAGGTTGGCTGGCAGGCTCCGCTTGCTCGGGCTGTGTGGAGGTGAAATCGACGGGTTCAGGTTCGGGGAGAGGTTTTTGATCCGTGTTTGCAGCGTGCGTGAGTGGCTCGTCATCTCCCACCAATTCTTCTAAAGACTTGAGGGTTTCATTGAGCACGTCTTTTTGTCCTTGGCGAGACATTCTGCCTTTATCACGCATAGTCTGCTTAGGTATCCAGATTATGGGTTTGCAGGGGATATCCGCACTCACGGTAGTGCCGGAAGCGTTCTCTTGCCGAGGTCTTGTCTTGGGCTGCGGTGCCGACCAACTCCGCTAACCGCTTAAAGCGGCCAAAGAAGGGGGCGACGTCCCTGGACAGGGAAATCATCACATCGTCGTGATCGGCGTCGGGTTCCTGGTGGCCAATGAGAACTCGCGTTTGATCCTGTGCTCGATCCGGGGACGTGGGGTGGGCGCCGCCCAGGGTATGGGGCACAAAGCTATCATCCCCGAGGGTCCATAGCAGTTTATCAAAGTGGTTGGCATCGGCCTCGTCATCTACATAGACAAATACACGATGACCTTGACGATAGGCCTTGTCCACCAAGCGACAGGCAAAGCGAAATTTAGCGATGTGATCCGAATCGGCAAGCACATAAAAATCAATACGGGTCACAATATCACCGTCCCTTGGTGTTTTCGTTGCGATTGCACCTGCCCAGTATGAACTGGCTGAGCAATCCCACAGGTCGACCGGTGGCGCCTTTTTCTTTTCCGGTCTTCCAGGCGGTGCCAGCGATGTCCAGGTGGGCCCAGGCCATTTTCTTTGTGTAGCGCGAGAGAAAGCACCCTGCGGTTATGCTGCCTCCAGGACGGCCGCCGATATTGGCCATGTCGGCAAAATTACTGTCTAACTGTTTCTGGTATTCATCCCACAGAGGTAATTGCCAGACTCGATCATGGGCATAGACACCGGCATTGAGCAACTCCTTGATGAGTTTATCGTTATTGCCCATGAGACCGCTGGCATGGTGGCCCAAAGCGATAACACAGGCACCGGTCAGGGTGGCAATATCCACCACCATCGCAGGCTCAAACCGCTCACAGTAGGTGAGGGCATCGCAAAGTATGAGCCGGCCCTCTGCGTCCGTATTGAGTATCTCGACGGTTTGGCCAGACAGGGTGGTCACCACATCGCCGGGTTTATTGGCGTCACCGTCGGGCAGGTTTTCTGAGCTGGGCACTACGCCAATGAGGTTGATGGGGAGCCCCATGGCCGCCACGGCCTGGAGAGTGCCGAAAACACTAGCGCCACCACACATATCGTATTTCATCTCATCCATATTGGCAGCGGGTTTGATGGAGATCCCGCCCGCATCAAAGGTCAACCCCTTGCCCACCAACACCACCGGGGCCTCGTCCTCAGGACCACCTCGATACTCCATCGTAATCAGTTTGGCCGGCTGACGACTGCCGCGGGATACCGACAGAAGGGCGCCCATACCCAGTTTTTCCATATCCGCTTCTTCCAGCACATGGGTTTCGATGGGCCATTCGCCAGCCAGGGCGTGGGCCTGTTCCGCCAGGTAACTGGGGGTGCAGATGTTTCCGGGTAGATTGCCCAGGTCGCGGGCCAGTGAGATCCCGCCGCTGATAGCCACCGCTTGCTGTAGAGCGATTTCCCCCTGGCCCAGTTCGGTCCGGCTGTTTACAAACAGGGCCATGCGACGCAAGGGGCGGCGTTCCTTGTCCTTCTCGCTCTTCAATTGATCAAAGCGATATAGGGCGTCCTCTGCGGCTTCGATAAAGTGGCGTATTTTCCAGTTGCTATCACGTCCCTTGACGGGTAGCTCAGTGAGAAACAGGGATGCATCCATGGTCCCGGTCTCGTTTAATACGCTCGTGGCCTTGGCCGCCATCTGGCGGAAGGGGCCTTCACTAAAGGCTTTTTCCCGGCCACAGCCCACCAAAAGCACACGTTCACAGGCCATGCCAGGGAGATTGTGTAACAATAGGGTCTGTCCCAGTTTGCCCTCAATATCACCGCGTCGCAGCATACTGGAGATGATGCCTCCAGAGGCCTGGTCTATCTGTTGGATAGTGGGGGACATCTTGCGGGGCTCAAAAATACCCCCGGCAAGACAGGCCGTGCGTTGTTTTTCCGGATTACCGCTTTTGATGGAATATTCCATATCGTAGATAGATGTTAGTAGGTCGAATATTTTATACTACGGTCGATCATCAGCTGGGCAATAGACAGCGAGTTAATTGTAGTACATTGTTTTTGGTTGGCCATTTTTCATACATCTTAATATAGTGTAGCCATACTTTTTAGCATTTTTGATGTTTTATTCACCGTTGTCAAAAATAACCTGGGGTAAATTCCATTGATTGTAGACCGCGCACTGGTTCGCGAGATCACATTTACGAGCACGGCAGTGGGGGTGATTATTATCACCATCTTTGTTGTTGTCCGCCTGGTTCGATTCTTGTCAGAGGCCGCAGCGGGGGATATTCCCGTAGACAGTATCTTTCTGTTGCTTGGGCTTAAATTGGCATCGAACCTTGATGTAATGCTGCCCATGGTATTTTATGTAGGCATTTTGATGGTCATGAACCGTTGGTCGCGTGATCATGAGCTGATTGTGCTGACGGCCAGCGGTATCGGTTTGGGCCGTTTGTTGCAACCGGTGATGTTGATGGGGGTTGCCTTATCTGTCGCCCTGACCTTTTCCTCATTTTACCTGACTCCCCTGTCGGTGCGCTATACCGATACCGTCACCACCGAGAATAAAAACCGAGTCGATATAAAAGGCGTCGTGCCGGGTGCCTTCAGTGAGACACGGGGGCAGGATGTTTACTATGTGGAGCGCATGGCCAAAAATAAAGAATTGCTTATCAATGTGTTTATCTATGGCGAGCAGCCCAATAAGGAGGGCGTGGTGGTGGCCCAAACCGGTCATCAATACGTCGATGATTTGACCGGGGATCGGTTTTTGGTGCTAAAAAATGGCACGCGTTATGAAGGTAATCCGGGCCAGGCCGACTATGCCGTGGTGGAATTTGAGACCTATGCCCTACGTATCAAGACCCGCAGTCATGTCCAGGCCATCATCACCTTAAAAGGCGTACCTACCCAAGATTTGTTAAATAGCACTGATCCGAGGATGGCTGCTGAATTTCACTGGCGCCTGGCCAAGCCGGTATCGATCATCATATTGGTGTTGTTGGCCATGTCGTTTACCCACTACGATGTGCGTCGCCCACAGTTCTATAATACCATAATGGCGTTTGGAGCCTATTTTCTTTATGCCAATATGCTGGGTTATGGCAGCGCCTTGCTGCGCAAGGGTAAGATCGACCCCGAGCTGGGGTTATGGTGGGTCCATCTCACCTTTGTGGTTATAGGCGTCTATATTTTTTCGCGCCGATCTCGTAATAGATCCCTCATACCTCTGCCAGGGAGATAGGAAGGGCATCATGTCATTACGAATTATAGACTGGTACATCGGTCGCACCATTCTCACCCACACTTTGATGGTGATTGGTGTATTGGTGGGGTTGTTTTCGTTTGTGGCCTTTGTCGATGAAATGCAGGATGTGGGTGTTGGCGGCTACAATTTTTTACAGGTTATGCGCTATATCGCACTTAGCATGCCCCAGCGTGCTCACGAATTACTTCCCATGGCCTGCCTGTTGGGCACGATACTAGGGCTATCCAGCCTGGCGGCCCTGTCGGAATTGGTAGTCATGCGTGCGGCGGGTATTTCTTTGTTTCGTATTGTAGGCTCAGTCATGAAGATGGCGGGCCTGTTCGTGGTGATGAATGTGTTACTCAGTGAATTGATTACGCCGCTTACCGAGACCCTGGCACAACGGGGTCGTGCCGAGGCCTTACAAGAGACCGTAGACCAACAAACCGACTATGGTTTGTGGATGCGTGATCAAGGGACCTTTATCAGTGTGGGCGAAGTTCTACCCGATCTTACCTTGCTGGATATTCGAGTGTTTGAGTTCGACAATACCCGTCACATGCGTTCTGTGGTTAGGGCCCACGAAGGGCATTTCAAGGACGGAAGTTGGAAACTAGAGGGTGTGCGCCAGACTTTATTCGAAAATGGCAGGGCCAAGGGCACCCGGATTGAATCAGCAACTTGGAACTCAGGCCTGGCCCCCGACATCTTGTCGGTATTTTTGGTCAAACCTGAACAATTGTCGGTATGGCGGTTACGACGTTATATTGATCACCTCAAGGCTAATGCCCAGGAGACCGCGCGTTTTGAACTGGCGTTCTGGCAAAAAATTATCGCGCCCTTTGCGGTTGCAGTAATGGTTATATTGGCGATTCCCTTTGTATTCGGACAGTTGCGTAGCGGTAGTTTTGGACGGAATTTGTTTAATGGTGTGATGCTCGGTCTTGGGTTCTTTTTGGCCAGCAAGGGTTTTGGTTATGTGGTACTGGTCTATGGTATCCCGCCTTTCCTGGGCGCTGCCATGCCGACCATAATTTTTTCCATCGCAGCGGTGTTGTTGTTGAGGAAGGTGGCATAAAACAGACACAAGATCATTGCTGTCCCGTTTATTGCACACTGTCATGCCGGATCTGTTCCGGCATCCAGGCAATCGTTGGAACCACTGGATTCCGGCCTGACGTGCAGGAGCACAAATACTGCGAGCCATGGATAGCCGAGAGCAGTGCCACCGGAATGACAGGAGAGGTTGTTCTAATTTCATGGTCTATTGTAGATCGTCGTGTTGTCAGCTTGACGACAACACCTGCTCAAGAACAGATTTAATTTCTTCCCGGTTGAAATTTTTCTCAAGCGCAGCCTGAAAACCATGGTTTTGGTAGTGAGTCATTTCCGGAGCCCACGAATAGCCACTGGCGATGATTATTTTTGCATTCGGATCCATGGTGCGTATTTCTTCCGCGATGCCTTTACCGCCCTTGCCATCGGGAATAGACAGATCCAGGATTACGGCGTCAACTGGTTTGTCGCTCTCGAGTGATTCCTGGTAAAGGGCAGTAGCCTCATCGCCATTGCAAGCCAGGATAGCATTGCACCCCAGCCTTTCCAGATTGAGTTTAAACAATTCTCTCACGTCCCGCTCGTCATCTACCACCATGATGGTACGGCCAGTGAGGATTTCTTTTGTATCTCTCTCGTCCAACAAACTGCGCACACGTGCCAACAACAAATTTGATGTGTAGGGCTTGGGCAACATGTTTTGATGCAGCGCGTCATTTGCCATATTGTTTTCCTGATCATCCGCAAAACCGCTGACCATTTGCAATTTGATGTGCGGGTACTGTTGCTTCACTTTGGCGGCGAGCTGGTAGCCCCCCATGTTAGGCATGATGACATCGGTAATTATCAGGTCAACAGCTTCCTTCTCGAGTATTTCCAATGCTTGCTCACCATCATTGGCAGTCAATACACGGTATCCGTGTGCAGTTAATATTTCGTAGGCCAGTCCAACCAATGCTTGCTCATCATCCACCACCAGCAGGCATTCATTGCCTTTCGGGTTACGCGCTGTCTTTACCGCTGGTGTCGGTATATTGCTAATAGTTTTATGTGTCCTTGGAAAATAGAGGGTAAAATTACTGCCGCGACCCGGTTCGGAGTTGACTTTGATCACTCCTCCACTTCGCTCAACGAATCCATATGCCTGACTCAGACCCAGGCCTGTACCCTGTTCACCCTTGGTGGTGTAGAACGGATCAAAAATCCTTTCTTTCGTTGCATTATCCATGCCGCAACCGGTATCGATAATGCTAAGTACGACATAGTCACCCGCTGCAAGATGCAACAATCCAGCTTCCATTGCATTGAGTTGCTCGTTGCTGGTGCGAATGGTCAACTCGCCACCTCCTTCCATAGCATGCATGGCATTTATGCCCATATTGATAATGACATCTTCCAGATCGCTGCTATCTAACCATGCTGGCCACAAACCAGTTGCCAGATCGAGTGTCAGTTTAATTTTTGCGGTCAGAGTTTTCTCCAGCATAAGCCGTTGTTCCCGTAATAGCTCGTTAATATCCAGCACCGTTGCATCCGGGGTTTTCTGCCGGGAAAAGGCCAGTAATTTCTTGGTAAGTTTTGTGCCACGTTCCGTCGCGCGCTGGATATTATAGATATATTTCACCGCTCTTGATTCCTGGCCTGGCTGATTAGCAAGTTGTTCGGCATAGCCCATGATAATCCCCAGCAAATTATTATAATCATGAGCAATGCCGCCAGTAAGTTTTCCCAGGGCATCCATTTTTTGCGCATGCTTTAATTGCTCAGCCTGTTTTTTCCGTTCGGTAACGTCAGTAGAAATACCACAAACCGCATAAATATTGTCATCGCCATCAAACAACGGAAATTTGATGGATTGAAAGGTATGGAGTTCATCCTCAATAGGGGCAACCTCCTCTGATTCCAGTGCGCACCGCTGTGACAGTACCTCGCTATCATTGTGTTGCATTTCATCGGCGATGTCCCTGGGAAAAATATCATATAGGGTCTTGCCGAGAATGGTGGCATATTTTATGTGTACACGTTTTTCGAATTCTTTGTTTATAAATGTAAATAAACCGTTTGTATCTCTTATATATATAACCGCCGGATAGTTATCCATGACAGATTGTAGGTCACGTTTGTTCTTGGCTGCGACTTCACGTAATTGATATTGCTCAGTCACATCGTTAAATACCAGCACCATGCCCAGTATCTGGTCTTTATCACGAATAGGCGCTGCAGAATCGGCTATTTGATATTCCACGCCGTTTCTGGATACCAGAGTGGTGTGGTTACTGAGATAGATCACCTTGCCCGTCGCCATAACACTTTCAACAGGGTTTTTCATCGGTTCTCGTGTGGTCGCGTCAATTATCGGGAAGACATCTTTCAGTGGCCTTCCGTTCGCCTCTTCAAATACCCAGCCAGTGAGTTGTTCGGCAATTGGATTCATGCGGGTAATATTGCCTTTAATATCGGTAGTGATGACGGCATCACCGATACTGTGTAATGTTTGTGATAAATACAGTTTTTGTTGATTGAGATCCTCGATATGTTCATGGAGCCTGCGTCTCAATTTGTTGATTGAGGAGACGACAATTTCGAATTCATCTGTCTTTTTTGTTGTACGATCCAGAGACAGGGGGTTTTCCAGTGTCGATGTTGTGTCATTCAGGGTAAATTCGGAGATATGTGAGAGATGTCTGGTAACCAGCCGAGCAAATATAAAGTATATAAACACCGCAACCAGGGTGGTTTTAAGCGCATTAGATAACAGAATGACCCAGAGTCTTTTCAGCAATCTGTCATAAACACCTACAAGAGATGCGACGACGCTAAATTTTCCTATATAGATATTGTTATTGTTGTAGGGATGACGCAGATCAACCTTAAATTCAATGCTGTCTCCTTTTGGAATAGAACCACTTTTAATCTTCTTGCTGTGTGTCGACATCACCTCTGAATATGCAATATCGGACAGTTCAGTTATACCCTCAAGAATCAACCTTATTTGTTTGCGGTCTGATAACCAGACAGCATGGGTTATGCCTTCAATATAACTTATTTTTATCTGTTCAAGTTTTTGATTGATACCTTTAACATCGTACCGGAATTCACCATACAATTGCAGTGCAGTTATTATCAGCGTAATGGCTGAGCTAAAAAAAATTGTATAGGTAATTAATTTTCGCGCTATTTTATTTTTCATATTCTGGTCGAGGCTGAAAATTGATGTTGATAATTCTTACAGGCAGGCTAAGGAACCTCTGATCAATTCCAGCCCGGTCGTTCCCTCGAAAGCGGGAATCCAGTAATATATTGATATTACTACCCTGGATTCCGGTTCTTCGCTTCGCTATGGCCAGAATGACGAATTAACCAGAGCTTCCCTAATTTAGCAAGCTGTTTAATGACTGGTCATAAATTTGTTTGTAAGTTCCATCTGTTTTCATTGCCTTTAATGCACGGGAAAGTCCGGGTACCAAATCCTTGTGTTTCTTGTTGATGTACAGGTACAGATCAAAGCTGGCTATAGGCGGTTGCAAGTAATATTTTTTTTCTGGCTTCTGTTTAAGCCACCACAGCCCACTCCAGCGGTCGTATAGTGCGATATCTACGCGGTTATTATTGAGCAACCCAAATAGCTGTTCAGGATCGCGGGCTCGAACAAGTGATTTGTAGTATTTTACCTTTTTCTCAAAGATCTTCCAGCCATTAATAAATGTAACATTGTATGGTTCCAGGTCTTTCCAGTCTTTAACTCTAAGTTGTTTGTTTCTGGCGAAGGCAACAAAATCAAAAACAATAACTTTTTCAGGCACCATGATAAGGTTAGAGTATTTTTTCTCTATGCCCTTTATTCTTGCTATGTTACCGTCATCAACCCCGGTATTAGCATTTATTAATGACCTTTCCGATGGAAGCAGTACAGTTTTCGCTTCTATGCCAATGCGCTGAAACATGTTTTTTACAATCAAGTCATAAAAACCACTGTGATCAGGATTGACAAAAGGCTCGTTCCTGCCAGAGGTAATGCTAAGTAGGGCATCGGCGTATGCTGAAAATGGAATAAAAGTGAAAATCAGCAATAATGAATAAAAATTTATAAGAAACTTATGAGTGTGGTTGTACGCCATTGTGATTGGCTCCTGCACGAAATACCTACGGTTATTTTAATCATTGTACACACTAAATTGACTTCAGGGCACTTCTCTTAATTGATAATCCCTTCTACCCCACGAGGGGGTGCCGAGGTCCGCGTCTTTGCGGCAACCGCTTTTGGCTCCCATGCTTCTGCGGAATTAGTACACCGCGGTATGTCATTCGTGTCTATTCCAGGATGCCAAAGAATAGGGTCATCAAACCCGATTAGTCTACGGATGCTTCGCTAAGTACATCCAAGTTTCAATCACCGAGTCCGGGTTAAGCGATATGCTGTGGATACCTTGTTCCATGAGCCATTGGGCGAAGTCGGGATAGTCAGAAGGCCCCTGTCCGCAGATGCCTACATATTTGTTGGCTTTGCGACAGGCGCTGATGGCCATGCTCAAAAGGGATTTGACTGCGGCGTTGCGTTCATCAAACAGGTCGGCAATCAAACTCGAATCCCGGTCCAGGCCCAGGGTGAGTTGGGTGAGATCGTTGGAGCCGATAGAGAAGCCGTCGAAGTATTGCAGAAATTGATCTGCGAGCAGGGCGTTGGAGGGGATCTCACACATCATGATGAGACGCAGGCCATTGTCACCACGACGCAGCCCATTCTTTTCCAGTAGAGCCACAACCCCCTGGGCCTCTTCGACGGTGCGCACAAAGGGGGTCATGATCTCAAGATTGGTGAGGCCCATGTCATTGCGGACCCGCTTGATGGCGGCGCATTCCAGTTCAAAGCATTCCTTAAAGTGGTCGTCCAGATAACGGGCGGCGCCACGAAATCCCAGCATGGGGTTTTCTTCCCCAGGTTCATAGGCCTTACCCCCCAGGAGGCTGGCGTATTCATTGGATTTAAAATCCGAGGTGCGCAAGATCACCGGTTTGGGGGCGAATGCGGCGGCGATGGTGGCCATGCCCTCGCTGAGTTTTTCGATATAGAATTGTACCGGGTCAGAGTAGCCCACCATGAGGGCGTCTATCTGTTGTTGAATGTCCTGGGGTTGTTGCGCGTAGTGCAGCAGGGCCTTGGGGTGGACGCCAATGGCGCGGTTGATAATAAACTCCACCCGGGCCAGACCAACGCCATCATTGGGTAGAAAGCTAAAATCAAAGGCGCGGTCGGGTGTGCCCACATTCAGCATGATCTTAAACGGCAGCAGTGGCAGGGTGTCGATCTTGATCTCGCGGATAGTGAATTCCTGGATATTGGCATAGACTTTACCTTCGTCACCTTCGGAGCAAGACACCGTTATTGCCTGGCCATCGACAATCTTTTCAGTGGCCTGGTCACAACCCACCACTGCAGGTATGCCCAACTCCCGGGCGATGATGGCGGCATGGCAGGTGCGGCCCCCGCGGTTGGTGACGATGGCTGCGGCACGCTGCATGATGGGTTCCCAACTGGGATCGGTCATGTCGGTGACCAGTACCTCACCGGGGGCGATGTGGTTAATCTCACTGATATCGAGCAGGACTCTGGCGGTGCCTGCGCCTATACGCTGGCCGATACTGCGGCCACTCGTCAGGACTTCGCCCTGGGTCTTCAATTCATAGCGTTGTATGTGGGTGTGTGGGTCGCGGCTTTTTACGGTTTCTGGCCGTGCCTGGACAACATAGAGTTGACCGTCGACGCTGTCTTTGGCCCACTCGATGTCCATCGCACAGCCATAGTGCTCCTCGATAATCAGGGCCAGTTGGGCAAGCTCAATGACTTCATCATCACTGATGCTGTAGCGTTGTTGGTCAGCGAGACTGACCTCCTCGGTGGTGGTGGACGCGCCCGGTTGTGGGTCCTGGCCATAGGTCATGCGTATAGCCTTGGTCCCCAAGCTTCGGCGCAGGATGGGGTGGTGTCCTGTCTTGAGTGTAGGTTTATACACATAGAACTCATCCGGGTTAACTAGTCCCTGGACAACAGTTTCCCCTAATCCATAGGCGCTGGTGATAAAGACCACGTCGGTAAATCCAGACTCGGTGTCGAGGGTGAACATGACCCCACTAGTGGCATTATCGCTACGCACCATGCATTGCACCCCGACGGAGAGGGCCACCTGGCGGTGTGTAAAACCCTGGTGGACGCGATAGGCGATAGCGCGATCCGTGAACAGCGAGCCGTAGACGGCCTTGATGGTGGCGAGTAGATTATCGACGCCACTGATGTTGAGGTAGCTGTCCTGTTGACCGGCAAAAGAGGCCGTGGGCAGGTCTTCCGCAGTGGCAGAGGAACGTACGGCCAAGCTTATATCACTGCCGTATCGAGCGGTCAGTTCTTCATAGGCCTTGCCAATGGTTTGTTCTAACTCCCTGGAAAACGGTGTTTCCAGGATCCACTTGCGGATCTGTGTGCCTGCCAGGGCAAGGGCGTGGACATCTTCCACATCAACCTGATCGAGACAGGGGTAGATTCGATCCCCCAAGCCGTTGGTCGACATAAACTGGCGAAAGGCCGAAGCCGTGGTGGCGAAGCCACCCGGTACACGTACAGCCTTGGCGCTCAGCTTAGTGATCATCTCCCCTAAGGAGGCGTTCTTGCCGCCGACTTGGGCAATGTCAGCCAAGCCTAACTTATCGAGCCATACAAGATCAGTTGCCATGGGAGTGGTCCTTGGTTTTATGCACTAACCGGGTTTTTGAAATTCGATCATGCCATATTATAAAAACCACAACTAATGGCTAAAAGATAGACCCAAATAAGGTGACGGGCGGGTGGCCAGAGGTACATAGCCCCTGGAATAGCCAATAGGAGGCGCCCCGGCTAACACCCATGGGGAATCAATAATACGTAGGCAATGCCGCCCAGGTCGTTGCGGTAACCTCACTTCGTACTCCATCGGGCTTGGACAGCAATTCTAATTATGGCGTCATCCTCGGGTTTGACCCGGGGATCCAGAGAACTAAACGCATGCAACCTGCTGTTTTCTGGATTCCCGCCTTCTCGGAAATGACGGTTCTTGGTGAAGGAAATGTCATAATGAGAATTGCTGAGGCTTGGAAGGTGCGCTTGACGAGGTGCTTGGATTATGTTTCGGCCAAGTGAGTTGTTCACAGTGAGGGAAACTGTTGTTTTTTAAGGGTCAAAAGTTTGGCCTGGATATATTAGAAAAACATTATATACATAACCCATTGAATAATAAAGAGAAGTTTATTTGCTTAATCCTTGCTCAATTGACCGTGGCTCTGGCCTTAAAGGCGTATTGGTGCAATTTCACTAAGTTATCCACAGAGTTGTCCACAGGAGTGTGGGCAAAGTGGGCGCATAATCTGAAAAAGCCTTGAAATTCACCCAAAAATTGGTGCCCCGGAGACGATTCGAACGTCCGACCTGCCGCTTAGGAGGCGGCTGCTCTATCCAGCTGAGCTACCGGGGCCTGACAGGGCCGTGCCAATTTTGCCGCTGGGCAATTTCCCCCCATGGCAGGGGGCAGCATCACAGGATTTAGTATTCAGTCCAATTCCTTATTATACACATCTGAGTTGTTGGGAAACTCTGTGTGTTTGCTAAACCTTCACTTCCACTTTCGAGTTGCGTATTTCTCCCATGACATAGACACTCTCAAATTGCCCTTGAATATATTGAAAATATGTAGCAAATTGCTACAATAAGTACATCAATGTAACAAGGTGCAATCTATGTCTTCCCCATTAAGAGTTAATGATCGTCTTTTCCACGAAGCTGAAGCCGAGGGTTCATTAATGAATCGCTCGACGGCCAAACAGGTCGAGTTTTGGGCTGAGTTGGGTAAACGGGTTGCCCATGCAGTTACCCCGGCAGATATGCTGGCCTTGATGCAGGGTATTGCCGATGTACGGGTGGAAATCCCCGAATCACAACCGATTAACCCGGAGGCGATATTTGCAGCGGTGGACAAAGCAGGCATATCCGGAAAGTTAGGTCGACAGATTACCCAGGGTAGTTTGTATTACGAAGCAAGCAAAAGCCAACCAGGGTTGCTGGACCAGGTTATGCCGGATGGTAGTCGCAAAACCGGGAATTTTAGTCATGGCGTGTTCAACGTTGGATGAGAGCCACCAGGCAGCTTTGGGTATTAGCCGGGGGCAATGGGGCAGGCAAGTCTACTTTTTATCAACAGTTTTTGGCACCAACCGGACTGTTGTTTATCAATGCGGATATTCTGGCCAGACAACTGGATGCCCAAAACACCGAGGACGTCAGTTATAAGGCGGCTAAACTGGCTGAAAAGCTACGCATGAATCTATTGCGGTCAGGTGCCAGTTTTTGTTTTGAAACCGTCTTTTCGCATCCCTCTAAAATTGATTTTCTGGCCGTCGCTAAAACGTTCGGCTATGAAATAATTTTGGTTTATATCCATCTGCAAACTGATGGGCTGAATCAGGCGCGAGTGGCTCAACGTGTGATGCAGGGCGGGCATAATGTGCCAACCGACAAGATTATTGCCCGTATTCCGAGGACCATGCGGTATGTTAGCGATGCTTTGCCTTTGGTGGATAAGGCAAAGTTCTATGACAACTCATCACAAAACCAGCCGTTTTTATCCGTCGCCTTATTGAACAAAGGGCAGCTTCAAAAACAGGTGGAAGTGTTGCCTGTCTGGGCAGAAGACATGCTTTCGAATTA
>DRJZ01000165.1 GCA_011052015.1 Acidiferrobacteraceae bacterium
GATAACTCCTTCTCCCTCCGGGAGAAGGTTGGGATGAGGGGATAATAAAATCAGTGTCTTAGCTTTGTTTGCTCCCCTCACCCTAGCCCTCTCCCAGAGGGAGAGGGGATTAATAGAAGTGCCCTTAATAAGGATATTGGTTTCGGGAGTGTTGGTGTTTTGGTTAATCTGTGCCGGCACAGCATGGGCGATTCCTGCAAATAAGGCAGCCAACAGCCCAGGTGGAAATGCTGATCTCATCACCCTCAATTTTCAAAATGCGGATATACGCGCCTTGATCGCCACCGTGTCACAACTGACTGGGAAAAACTTCATTATAGATCCACGGGTAAAAGGCAAGGTGACCCTGATATCGGGTGATAAGCTTAATATCAACCAGGTGTACAACGTATTTTTGTCGGTGTTGAGTGTGCATAATTTTGCTGCGGTGGATACCGGGGACGGTGTCACCAAGATTGTGCCGGTGAGTATTGTCAAGCAAAGCCCGACACCGACCTCGTTTACGCTGCCCCCGCCCCTAGGGGACACATTTATCACCCAGGTCTACCAGGTTAAGCATGGCAGGGTACAGGATATGGTCCCCGTTTTAAGGCCGTTACTGCCCCCAACCAGCCACTTTGCCGCCTACGCCACCTCCAACACATTAGTTTTTACCGATACCACCGCCAATGTAAGGCGGGTACTCAAGGTTTTAGAGCAAATTGATCAACCAATGAAAAGCAGTGACATCCATGTGGTTTATCTGAAATACGCCAAGGCCGTCGACATGGTCAAGATACTCAACGGCGTGTTGACGGCAAAACAAAAGGCCAACCCTAAAAAGACCAAGGCGGTGACCCTGAACGTGCAGGGCGATGAGACCACCAATGCCTTGGTGATTCAGGCCCCTGAAGGTGATTTTACCTTAATACAGGAGGTCATCGACAAACTGGACATTCGTCGCGCCCAGGTCTTTATCGAGGTGCTGATCGCCGAGGTCACCACCGACAAGGCCCAGGATATAGGCGTACGCTGGGAGTTTGGTGATGACAATATTGTGAACGGTCAAACCACAGGCAACACAGGTTTCTCGGATGTCACCGGGGGCTTGACCTTGGGCTATCTCAAGTCTTTCGTGACCGACTTGGGTGGCAATCTCATCCCCGAGTTACAGGTGGTGTTGAGTGCCCTGCGTACCGACAGCAATACCAATATACTCTCTACACCCACCTTGTTGACCCTGGATAACGAAACCGCCGAAATCGTGGTGGGGCAGGAGGTCCCCTTTGTGACCGGGCAATTTACAACAGCTAACACCTCTACTACGACGAGTACCACTGGCACCACCGGCACCGCCGGCACATCGACGACTTCCGTGAATCCCTTTCAGACTATCCAACGCAAGAAAGTGGGGCTTAAACTGAAGATCAAACCACAAATCAACCAAGACAAGTCCTTGAGTCTGGAGATAGAGCAGGAGTTGTCCAGTATTAGCACCAAGAATATCGAAGGCGCGTCAGATCTGATCACCAACACGCGATCTATTAAGGCAACGGTGATGGTGGATGACAGCCGTATTATTGTGCTGGGCGGACTGATGACAGATGAGTTGCAGGACACCGTGGAGTGGGTGCCGATACTGGGCAAAATTCCGGTGTTGGGTGCCTTGTTTAGAAAGAAGTCCAAGAAAGCGGTGAAAACGAACCTACTCGTGTTCCTTAAACCAATGATAATTCGCAGCCAGTCGGACTTGGACGGCTATACTGCTGAAAAATATAAGTATATGCGTGATGCAGAGAGAAACAGTAATCCGAATTCAAAGTATTTGTTGTACGGCTCCAGGCCTCCTGTGTTACTGAAACAGGAGAAACACTTTAGCGGTGAAAAGCTAGGGCCGGAAGTGGCAGACGAAACAAATGATGAATTCTAAACCTTAATGATTGAGTTAACCCCTATAGTGATTAGACTGTCAGCGAAAAAATGAATTCTCAACCGGAAATAAATTCCGGCAGTGATGCGACTGTAGTGCGGGATATGGCCTGGTCGGCGGCACAGATCCCCTATCACTTTGCCAAACGATACAACATTCTACTTTCACATCTAGATCATGATCGTATCCATGTGCTGTGTACCGAAGCGCCAACACTTGAGTTAGTTTCCGAGTTGCGCCGCAAGGTTGGCTATCAACTCAAATTCGAAACCGTAGACAAACACCGATTTGATGGTTTGTTGCGTGCGACTTATGACGGTAGTCAGTCCACTGCAACGAAGATCGCTGGTGAGTTGGAAGAGGATGTTGATCTGGAACGTCTCGCTCACGATCTTCCGGATACCCCGGATCTACTGGAAGCTGCGGACGATGCACCCATCATCAAGTTGGTCAATGCCTTGTTGACTCAGGCCATACGCGAAGATGCCTCCGATATTCACTTTGAAATATTCGAGCAACGGTCGGTGGTTCGATTCCGGGTAGATGGCGTACTACGGGATATTGTGGAACCCCAACGGGCGTTGCACGCCGCAATAGTGTCGCGGCTCAAGATCATGGCGGAGTTGGATATTGCCGAAAAAAGACTGCCCCAGGATGGACGTATTTCTCTTCGTATTGGCGACCATCCGGTGGATGTGCGTGTGTCATGTCTGCCCACGCGTCATGGTGAACGGGTGGTGCTGCGAATTTTGGACAAACAAAGTGCGCACATGGACATTACCGATCTGGGTATGACCGATCGGATGGCAGAGGCCTTTGATCACCAGATACACAGTCCCCACGGTATTGTTTTGGTCACCGGCCCCACCGGTTCCGGTAAGAGCACCACCCTGTATGCCGGGTTGGGTCGGCTGGATAGCGATAAGCTCAACATTATGACCGTAGAGGACCCGGTCGAATATGATATGGACGGCATTGGTCAAATGCAGGTCAACGCCAAGATTGACCTCACCTTTGCCCATGGCCTGCGTTCCATTCTTCGCCAGGACCCGGATGTGGTGATGGTGGGAGAGATTCGCGACTACGAGACCGCTGAGATTGCGGTACAGGCCAGCCTCACCGGCCATCTCGTATTGGCCACGCTGCATACCAATACCGCTATCGGTGCGGTTACCCGGCTTATCGATATGGGAGTAGAACCGTTCTTGATCTCATCAACCCTGATTGGAGTATTGGCCCAGCGTCTGGTGCGGCGATTATGCGAAAGTTGCAAGGCCCCAGCAGTTTTATCCGAGTCAGACAGTGCGCTATTGGGTATTGAGGAAGTAGACCGGAGTGTGGTCTACAGTCCTGTGGGTTGCGAAAAATGCGGGTTTAGCGGCTACCGGGGGCGTAGTGGAATATTTGAGTTGATCACGGTGGATACCGATCTGCGCAACATGATTCACGATCGTAAAGCCGAAGCAGAGATGTTGGCCAGTGTGCGCAAATCGACAACCAGTCTTCAGGGCAACGGTTTTGAGAGGGTGCGTGAAGGTGTTACCAGCCTTGATGAAGTGGTTCGCGTCACCCGTGACGAGTAGACAGGGGGCATTGTGGCAGCGTTTGAATACGAAGCGCTAGACGGGCGTGGCCGCACCCGAAAGGGGGTGGCCACCGCCGACAGTCCCAGGCAGGTACGCCAGCAACTCAGGGAACAAGGATTGACGCCTACCCGAGTGGACGCGGTGGAGGGAAAATCCAGAAGGGAAGGTGTATCCGGAATTGGCCGTATCCGTCTGAGCGTGGCCGATCTTACTGTCATTACCCGTCAATTCGCTACGCTCATTGGGTCTGATTTGACCGTGGAAGAGACCCTGCGGGCTTTGATTGCCCAGTCTGAAAGCCAAAAGGTGAAAAAGATCTTGACCCGAATCCGGGCCATGGTGATGGAGGGGACTTCGCTTACTGAAGCCATCGGCGCATTCCCCGACGCCTTCCCCGGAATTTACCGGGCGTCGGTATTGGCGGGGGAACAGTCGGGTAAGTTGGCCATTGTTCTGGAAAGACTCGCTGACTTTACCGAGGCTCGACAGGCATTGAGTCAACGCGTCGGAGTGGCGCTGATTTATCCTGTCATTCTCATGGTCATGGCGTTTTCGATTGTGATGTTTTTGTTTATATATGTTATACCAAAGGTCGTTAAGGTATTTCAGGATACCGGGCAAGACCTCCCTGTCATTACTCAAGTGTTTATTGCAATGACGGATTTCTTACAGCAATATGGCCTTGTGACCTTGGTGTTACTTATTGCAGTGGGGATAGCGACCACTTTTTTCTTGCGTCTGCCCAAACCCCAGTATCAATTCCACGGGCTATTGTTACGGATTCCCGGTATCAGGCGTCTGTCCAGGGGGCTCAACACCGCCAGGATGGCGCGCACACTGGCGATCATGGTGGGCAGTGGCGTGCCCCTGCTCCCCGCCATGAATGCCAGCCGGGACGTGATCACCAATAGGGTGTTGCGGCGTGCCATGGCCACCGCCACAGACGAGGTAAGAGAGGGCGTTAGCCTGGGCAAAGCCCTGGATCGCAGCAAACTCTACCCCCCCATACTGGTGCAAATGGTGTCCAGCGGCGAGGCCAGTGGCAAACTGGGGGAGATGCTGGACAAGGCCGCGTCCACGCAGGAACGCGAGTTGGAGGCCCGTATTGCCGTCATGGTGGGAATCTTTGAGCCGGTGATGATCCTGGTAATGGGTGGTATAGTCATGTTGATCGTGTTGGCAATATTGCTGCCAATATTTGACATAAACCAACTTGTGCAGTGAGGTTGTAGATGAAACAACGGGGCTTTACGTTAATAGAGATTATGGTGGTGGTGGTCATCCTCGGCATGTTGGCAACCCTGGTGCTGCCACGGGTCATCGGGCGGCAAGAAGAGGCCATGGTGACCAAGGCCAAGGCAGATATTTCGTCCCTGTCAGGGGCGCTCAAACTCTACAAGTTGGATAATTTTAATTATCCGTCCACCGATCAGGGCCTGGCGTCGCTGGTAAAGAAACCCGAGGGTGACCCCGCCGCCAAAAACTGGAAAAGAGGGGGTTATATTGAACGATTGCCTAAGGATCCCTGGGGCAATGACTATCAATATCTTTCTCCCGGAGAAAAGATGGAATTTGATCTATGGTCCAATGGCAGCGATGGTCAGATTGGTGGTGTAGAGGCCGCCAAAGACGTGGCCAACTGGAACCTGGATTCTGTTTAGATAACATTAAGGCGTTTCTTAAATTAATTGATAATCCCTTCTCCCTCCGGGAGAAGGAGAGGATGAGGGGATATTAAAATCAATAACTTATCCTTGTTTTATTTTCTATTAATTGACAATCCCTTCTCCCTCCGGGAGAAGGTTGGGATGAGGGGGCAATAAAATCAGTGTCTTAGCTTTGTTTGCTCCCCTCACCCTAGCCCTCTCCCGGAGGGAGAGGGGATTAATAGAAGTGCCCTTAAGTAAGTGCCAGTCGACTCTGACCCCGACCCCATTTTTCTTAAAACGCAACGCCGGATTCACCTTACTCGAAATTCTGGTCGTGGTGTTGCTGATCGCGATAACGGCCAGTTTTGCCGTGGTGAGTCTCAATCGAGACGTGGATCGTTTGGCCCAACTCGAAGCCCGACGTTTGGCAGGTCTTATAGATCAGTTGCGCGACGAGTCTGTTATCACCAGCAGAACCTACGCCCTGGAAATCTTAAGCGACGAGCGTGCCTATCGGTTTTTAGTCTCGGCGGAGGGGTGGCAGCTCATTACCGATGACTCAATGATGCGCCAGCGTGTCATACCTGAGCCGCTGAGGTTGAGCTATGAATCACCCATTGACGCAGAAGCAGGTAGCCGCGAGCTTGTGGTGGTGCAGGCCAACGGCCAGATCACACCTTTTACAATCATTATTCGTGGTGAGGACAAGGCCTATCATGTCATCCTCGATCCGGCCCAGAATATTCAGATCCAGGAAAAGACACGTGGCGAGGGCTGAAAAGGGCTTTACGCTCTTAGAAGTGCTTGTGGCCCTGGTTATTGTGGCTACGGGGATTGCCGCTACGGCCCAGGCGATGGGTGCGCTCACCGGTCGCACAGAGGCCCTGGAGACGCGAATGTTGTCTACCTGGGTGGCCAGTAATCGACTCGCCGAAAATCGTTTTACCCGCTCATGGCCGGGTTTGGGGGGTTATCAGGGGGAAGTCAGTCAAGGTGGCAGAACATGGTATTACCGCGAAGAAGTGGTGGCGACCCCCGATCCGGATATCAGGCGCTTGAATGTCTATGTCTACTCGGATGAAGCGCGCCAGGATCAGTCCGGCTTCCTGTTCGGGTTTCTAACCAAGCCATGAAGTCTTGCAAAGGGTTTACTCTACTCGAAATGGTGATCGCCATAGCGATCTTTGCCGTCATTGCCACTGTGAGTTATGCCAGCCTTAGCCAGTTTTTAGATACCTATGAGTACCTCACCCAGCGCGGTGAAAAAACCAAAGGCCTGCAGCAAACCTTTGCCTTGTTGGCGCAGGATTTTCATTACAGTGCAGATCGATCCGTGCGTGATGAATACGGTGATCGCCAACCGGCGATGATTGCTGTTGCCGTGAATTTAGCCGAAGTTGGAGAGATAGTGCGCTTGACTGTAAGCGGTCCAGATCTTCAGGTGCCGACAGCCAGTCGACTCACACGAATAGCGTGGCGCCTCGACCAGGGGGGGCGACTGTACCGAATGACATGGGCAGTACTGGATCGAGCCCAGGACAGCGCGGCCTATTCGCGGCTTATCCTTGAAGGCGTGGATGCGCTCGAACTTAAGTTTTTGACTGTCGACCGGAATAATCAAGTCCAAACCAGCAACGAGTGGAGCGGTAGTCAGGGTCGGCCTGGCGCCGTAGAGGCACTGCTGACCCTCAGTGATAAGCGCCAGTATCGTTGGTTGTTTGAGGTGGGCAATGGTTAGGCAGGGGGGTGTGGCGCTTGTTACGGTGCTGTTCATATTAACCTTAATGGTGACCCTATCCGCCTATCTCGTAGGAGATGAACATCTGGCGATGCGGCGCTTTGGCAATATTCGTGATACCCAACAGGTCTTTCAATTGTTGCTCTCAAGTGAGGGTTGGGGACGTAAGATATTACAGCGGGACCTGCGTGAGTCGAAAACCGATCACTTGTTGGAGAGTTGGAACAAGCTGGGCAATCCAGTAAAGGTGGAAGGGGGTCAGCTGGTGACGGTTATGGTCGATCAGCAAGGCCGATTTAATCTGAACAATCTACAGGATGGAAAGAAGAGTATTTGGTATGGCGCATTTGTGCGGTTGCTACAGGTTTTGGAGCTCAACACCGGGCTCGCCGATGCCGTGGTGGATTGGATTGATGCTGACCAGACCGTAACCGGGATCAACGGTGCAGAGGACGATGAGTATTTGAGCAGGACACCACCCTACCGAAGCGCTAATAACTTAATTGCTGATCAATCTGAGTTGTTGAGTATCAAAGGCTTTGATCGCAAGACGGTGGAGGTTTTGGCGCCTCATATCAGCACGCTTCCCAGTAGAAATGTGCTTATCAATATCAATACCTGTAGTTTAGAGGTGCTGCGTGCGGTAGGTAAGACCGTATTGGATGAGGCCACTGCCGAGACCCTTGTTGTAGGGCGAGGCGAAGAGGGCTATGTTTCAGTGACGGTCTTTTTACAACAACAGGGTATGGCGGGACATGGGGATGTGGCAACAAAATTGGTGACCGTAGCGAGCAACTATTTTATGGTGGTGAGCAGGGCCAGCTTTGGACGTGCCGATATGACTCTAAACAGTTTGTTCATCAGGGGGGGGGTGGGCACGACTGCTAAGGTCAGCTTATTACAGAGGTTGCGCACTACCTTATGAGTTTTTTCTTTAACATAAACAGCCCCTACCATTGGGCACGCACTGATCGTAACGGTAACTTGGTTGAAGAGGGTTTGGCCCCTACTCTGGCGTCAGTACCTGTCACCGGGCATGGGTCAGAAACCGTGTATGGTGTGGTTCCAGGAGAATTTGTGGTGGTGCGCAAGGTCCAGGTGCCCGCACGGCAACGCGCCAAGGCCTTGGCAGCCGTGCCTTATGTGCTGGAAGAGAGCCTGAGCGACGATGTAGAAGACCTGCACTTTGCCTTGCTCGACTGGCGGGCCGGGGAATCGGCAACGGTGGCCGTCGTCAGCCGATCGACTATGAGCGACTGGCTCGATAGTCTGAATGAAGCCGGTCACGTAATAGACGGATTGGTGATGGATTATCAGCTGTTGCCAAGTCATCCTCAGTGCCACTACGTCATGATCAGGGATGCTGGCGGGCGGATTATCATCAGTGGGCGAGACAACCTCGGATTGGTAATCGATGAGGACAGTTTAGGGATGTGGTGGCAAGGACTTGAGCACGCCGATCCCGCCATTGCGGTTGATGACAGAACGCTAGCCGAAACTTTAATCCATCTGGGTGCAACGCGAGTCAGTCAGTGGCCTATTGGCGAGCACTTTCCTGCCTGGTTGGGCCATGGCGGCAAATTTGACTCGCC
>DRJZ01000166.1 GCA_011052015.1 Acidiferrobacteraceae bacterium
AACTTGTTTGCCTTGGCTGTCTCCACCAGGCTATAAAGGGTAGCACTGGCATGCGCGCCTCTCGGGCTTCCGGAAAATAACCACCCCTTTCGACCGATGACAAAAGGCCGGATCGCGTTCTCCGCTCTGTTGTTATCGATCTCGATGTGACCATCGTCAAGATAAGTGATCAGTCCGGGCCAGAGTTTCAGGGTATAGGAAATGGCCGTACCCAAGGGACTCTTGGGCAGCGCCTGGGGTGCTTTTTGATCCAGCCATGCCTTGATCTTGTCCAGGATCGGCGCCGCTTTTTTCTGGCGCAGGGCGGCTCGCTCTTGCGGTACTTTATCTCGGCCGACACGCTCGATCTGGTACAGCTTGCTGATCAAGGCCACCATTTGATGGGCTGGCGCCGTGTTCTTGCGGCCATGGGTCGCCTCGACAAAGCGCCTGCGCACGTGCGCCCAGCAGGCACCATGCCCAAGGATGGCAGGTGATTCGGATAGCACGTTATAGCCTTCATAGCCATCCGTCACCAGATACATCTCACCGGTCGGTGGCACTTCTTCTGTTGGAAAAAGAAAATCCATTGGGACGTCACCGCTGCGTGTGTCGGCATATTGATACCAGATCACCGGTTTATCGGGTGGGCCACCCCCATAGACCCACATGTAGGATAACTGCGTATTCTCCCGGCCCGGTTCATTGAGCACCTGCAACCGGGTTTCGTCGATATGGATGACGCGGCCCTGATAGAGTAGCCGCTTCATCACCGTCATCAACGGCGTTAACCGTTCATGGAGCTGAATCATCCAGCCACTCATCGTCTGACGGCTGAGATCGATGTGGTCTCTGTGATAAATGGCTTCCTGTCGATAGAAAGGCAATCCATCCACATATTTTCGTACCACTACATCGGCAATGACCGAACTGTGGGCAATGGATTTGGGCAGGATCTGGTCTGGGCGGGGCGCAATCTTGATCCCTTGTTCAGCACCGACCACGCCATCGTTCCTGGGTGCGTACTTGGCACGTTTGAAGGCGATGACATAATGCTGCCGGGGAATGACGGCCAACTGCTCGGAGGTGTCATAGCCGATAAAGGTCCAGTCATCGCCCATCGCGGCTTTTTCTTTATCACTGAGATCGATGATCTTTTCGATGCGATTGAGATTGGCCGGTAGTGGACGACGGACCGGCTTTTTCTTTTCGTCCTTCGCTTTCTTTTGAGCGGCGGGTTTATCCCCATCCAGGTCTGAAGGTAAATCCAGTTCAGTCAGCAATTGTTCCAGTTCAGCCTCATCAAACAGTGAGACTTGATCCTTGTTTGTTCGATCCGCACTGGCACCGAACTGGCGCTTGCGTAACAGCAGGATGTAATCAAGCAACTGTTCTATGCGTTGGGTTTTCTCGGTTAATGCATGTTCTTTTTCCTCGATCACATCACGTAATTGAATAACCTCTGCCTGGAGTTGAATCGGGTCGTCGGGAAGAGAAGCAACGCTTGAATGCATGCGTGCAATTATACCAAATGCACACGCAACAAGCAGCAATATAATGCATTAAAACAGGGGGAACTTCACCGTCTTATGGGCCTTTACCTGTGTGATATCCAGACCTTCCAGCAACCAGCTCAACTCACGGGAGGTGATCTCAAGTGAAGCCTGTTCGCTGCCTATGGGCCACCAGAATCGTTGCTTCTCAATACGCCGATAGAAAAGCCAGAAACCATTGTTGTGCCAGTAGAGAATCTTGATCTTGTCGCGCAGCCGATTGCAGAAAACAAACAGGTGACTGGAAAATGGATCGGCCTCCAGTACATCCTCAACCAGAATCATGAGCCCATTAACCGCCTTCCTCATGTCCGTGGCACCTGCTGCAAGATACACACAGGTATTGGCACCAAATGAAATCATGATGCCCGTAGCGTATGAACAACCTGCTTCAACAGCACAGGATCAAAACCAACCGGAATTTCTATACGCAGATCCTCGCCGAGGCACAGTGCCAAGCTCGGGGCGCTGGCGGACGGTACGATGCTGATCGGTAAGAAGGTTGCCGGCGTCGCTTTCGGCTGACCTTCTTTTGCCAATATCCCCCGCCAGCGTTGAAACGAAGCGAATCCAATCCGGTGCTGCGCACAAAATGCCTTTTGCGTCAGATCGCTGCGTTTCCAATGCTCGATGCGCTCAGACCAGCGCTGGCGGTTGACTTCTCTTTTGGATAAGCTTGAACTCATGTTGTGTCCTCGGTATGTCAATGCATGGTGAGGACATCATGGCGAATCCAGTTGCGCCGGAGTAGATGCAATTTGCCAGACGCTTACGCTTATTGTTTACGAACAGACACTACCTATGACCCAACGTATCGTACTGGCCAGCAACAATCGCGGAAAAGTCCGCGAATTTAACCAGCTGCTGGCAGGCAGCGAGTTCGAGGTTGTCCCGCAGTCTGAATTCCAGGTCGAGGAAATCGAAGAGACCGGGCTGACCTTTGTCGAGAATGCGCTACTCAAAGCACGCAATGCGG
>DRJZ01000167.1 GCA_011052015.1 Acidiferrobacteraceae bacterium
CCGGGAGAAGGTTGGGATGAGGGGATAATAAAATCAGTGTCTTAGCTTTGTTTGCTCCCCTCACCCTAGCCCTCTCCCGGAGGGAGAGGGGATTAATAGAAGTGCCCATAAGGGATTAGAGCGTTTCTACAAAACTGGTAAGTCGGTCGGCATTCAAGCAAAACATGTCAAACGCTTAAGGTTAATACTCACCAACTTAGATCAGGCGGAAAGCCCACAGGATATGGATTTACCTGGCTTACGACTACACGAGTTAAAAGGCAGTCGTAAAAACGTTTGGTCTGTTTCTGTCAGCGGTAATTGGAGAGTAACATTTCGATTCATAGGTCGAGATGCGGAAATAGTAAATTATGAGGATTATCACTAATGAGTATGCATAACCCCGCACACCCCGGTGAAATTCTAAAAGAGCTGGTAATTACTCCTTTAGAACTCACTATTACAGATGCATCAGAGCATTTAAATGTTAGTCGTAAAACACTTTCAAAAGTCTTAAATGGTAGAGGTGCAATAACGCCAGAGATGGCATTACGTTTAGAGCTGGTATTTAAAAAACCATCTGCAGACCACTGGCTTCGCCTACAAAATTCTTATGACCTTTGGCAGTCCCGCCAAAACAAGTCAGATTTACATGTCCAGCCTTATCGTTCCAATTACGCATAAAAAGTAAAAGGGACGAGTAAGGCAACTCCTTCAATGCACTCCACCACCGGCCTGCATGTCTTCCAACAGTTGGCGGGCACCTTCCACATAGCGTTTGCGCCCAAAGACCAACTGACGGCGACGCCCACCCACTTGGCGCCATAACACTGCAGCGCGCACACCCGCTAACAGAGCGGTGCGGATTTTGTCGGCGATCTCTCTATTAGCAATAAATTTCCCGTTTACCATGATACGCGGTGGCAGGTTGCTTAAGGTATCGGTATAGACGTGGGCCAAACCTGCGATGACGCTTGAATGATAGGTCTCACTTTCATGGGTCTCAGCAAAATATTCGTCCTGACGGACCACACCATCAATGCCCTCTTGCAACTTACGCAAAATGGGCTCGTTGCGAGCCAAACGGCCTTCGAGTTGGATAACAGCGAGAATGTAGCGGGTCAACTCCATATTGCTGAGACCGTCCTGCCCGGACAATTTATCTCTCACCAACTGTAGACCGGTGGCCAAACCATCCGCACCATGGAAGATATCTTCGGTGCCCTCTGCGTCAAAAATCAGAATACTACCTACGCTAGTGTGGAACGCCTCGGTTTCAGCAGTGCCTTTCTGCGCCAAAGTTTGCACCAGGTACACCGCCTGGAAGACAGCGGCCAGGGCCAATACTCGATCACGTTCTGTATAGGGCGTCATAACGCTATTCTAACCGACACGGGCCTGGGTTGAGAACTCCTACGCCCGCATGCGCTGCTGCCAGTCCATGCGTTCCATCAGATAGCACAGACAATCCATACGAATGATGTCCTCTCGCATTGTCAGCATGGAGGGCATCACCGCACGGGCAGTACGCACTTGGTCATTGGCCTGGGTGAAATACCGGCCCTGGGCATCATTACCGTTTTCATCCCACACCTCCAGATAGGCGCCACTGCCGGGCCTCAACTCCGCCAGCAGGGTCCCAGCCGCCACCTCGCGAAAATTGAGTCGATCAATATCGGGAATCAATCGAATCGCGGCATCGGGATCTGAGAAACCAAAACTCATGCGCTGCGGTATCTTGACGGTGGCCACGGTATGAAACAGGTCCATGTCATGGGCCGCTACCGGGGAATCGGGCAATTTCGACAAACGCATGCAGGCCTCTAAATATTCGAACACATGGCCTTCCCCCTGGGCTTGGCCTGGTAAACCGCTCTCCAGTGTCACCGCAGGACAAGTTCCGGCAAAGGCATAATTGCAGGTGGTCACCGGTGTGGTGGCATAGACCACGGTACGACCAAACAATGTTGCCATCTGAAAATGGTGATGATCGAGATGGCTGACGATAGCGTAGTGGGGATTGAGGCCGGTATTGTTATGAATATCCACACAAGCAAACACCTGACGCTCCTGCATTTCGCGCAATACCTGCTGGGCCATAATTTGCTCGGCGCTATCACCCCCAGACCAAATCCGATTGTAGTCCGGTTGTCCAGGCAAGCGGCGCATCCCTTGACGGGCAGCCTCCACATTGCCCACAAACAGGGATATGGCTCGGGGAAGTTCTTGGTCGCGATACTTCTTTAACAGTCTTTGTACTGTGGTGAGCCCGGTAGTCTCATTGCCGTGGAGCAACACCGAAACAAAGAGGGGTTCGGGATGCCGGCCGCTCAGGTGAATGAGGCTAGGCCCAGAGACCACTGAGTAAAGATCAACTGCAGCCACGTCCACAAAGCCCTGGGGCAAACTATCGACGACTCGAAGCACTACAACGGCCACTCATGCACGGGGCGGCCCTGTTCTTGGCGCTCAAGGTAGGCGGCGGTCATCTGGGCCATGGAACACTGATGTTTTTTGATAAATTCGCGCTGCCAATGGGCGCCGGTCTGGCCGGAGTCGACCCGCCGGTGAATAATATCGATATATTTTTCTGCGTCCAACCTGTCTATACCCAGACTCAGAAGCCCACGCCTTGCCCTGGGCAACAAGTAGTCCAATATTAACTTACGGGCGCCCTGCTTGGGCCCACCAAGCCATTTGAGTTCGGCCTGCAATCCATGGCGCGCCGCCGCATAAAAATTACTGCGGGCGTCCTCGAATGTTAAAACTTTTTCTGGCGCCACTTCCTGGGTGGACAGATCTTGTACCAGACCAAACAACAGCGCCGCATTGGCGATGGCATCGGAAATAGTCGGGCCTGCGGGGACCACACGGTGTTCGATACGCAGGGTGGGTTCACCTTCATCGCTAAATCCGATCAACACCCGATTCCAACGCCATAAAGTCCCATTATGCAAACACACATGACATAGCTCTTCGGCGGCGGTTTCCTGGGCATCCGGCAACAGTACGGGGTACTTTTCCAGGTTTTCCTCGAACAACTCCAACACGGAATTCTGAATGTAGCCGCTACCAAAAGTTACGCGGCGAGAGGCGCTCCGAGCACTGGCCTTCGGCGATTGTGTGGTCACCGATTGTTCAAACAAAGGAATACGGGTTTCATCCCACAGATCTTTGCCAAAGAGATACGGTGAATTGGCAGACAGGGCCACCATGGGGGCCGAAGCAATCATGGCCGCATTGTAGGCACGTACCATTTGGCTGGGGTCCGCCTGGAGGTGAATCTGAAATGAGGTAGTGGCCGCCTCCAGCATGACATCTGAATGGGAGGTCTGCAGACGTTCACGGCCCTCAATATCCAACTCGATGGGCCGACCCTGACGCATGCGCAGCACCTGTTCGTTCAATGCCCGATAACGTTCCATATCCGACATATTGGCCACAGTCAGGTCCGCGTTTCCCACGGTGGGCAGGATGCCGATTATGGCCAAACGTGCGTCGAGTTCGGCAGCGGTATGGGTACAGTTCTTTAAGGTATCATCCAACTCACGGTGCATGGCCGCCAGCGCGGCCTGATTCAAGACCAAGGGCGTGGTATTGAGTTCAATATTAAATCGTGACAACTCCGGAACCGCATCAATATCACCATATCTTTCCAGGAATGCGGCATTGATGGGCGCGGGGCGCAAATGCTTATCAACCAGCCACACCTCCAATTCAAAACCACCGGTGGGCTCGGCTGGGGCAAAACGACCCTGTTTGAACCAATCACTCAGTAGCGTCGTCTCGGCGCCCAGACGTTCGTTAAATTGCTCGAAGTCCTGTTCGGAGAAATGACTGCTGGCGATTTCCTGACCCATAGACCTGAGTGTGGTCTAAGAAATACGCCATCGCAACACATCTAGCGGTGAAATCAGTACCCCTCGTACCGCAATCGTAGGGTCGAATTCATTCGACCAGAATCCGAATTTTGTGCGAATAAATTCGCACCTACTGGTCTTGATCAAGAATACGAATAAAAAATTCTGACTCGCGCCGCAAGGCATCGATACGGGTTTCGCTGCGACGAAAGCCATGGCCTTCCCCCTGGTATTCCACATACTCATGGGGTACACCCTTTTCCTTGAGTTTTGCCACCAGCTCCCGGGACAAGGCGGGAGGCACCACCTTGTCATCCAGGCCTTGGAACACGATCATGGGACTGCGCAGTTGGTCTAAATGATTAATCGGTGATCGTTGATAATAGATGCTGTCATGCCCTTCGGCCCGTTCTTCATTAAATGCCTCTCCCAACAAGCCATCGAGATAGCGGGCCTCAAACTTGTGGGTGGTGCGCGCCAATGTGGCCAGGTTGCCAATACCGTAGTAACAGGCCCCGGCGGCAAACAGATGAGAGAAGCGGGTCAGCGCCCGCAATACCACATAACCCCCGGCGCTACCGCCGCGGATGCAAACCCGGCTTCCATCCACCCGTTCGGTCTCGATGAGATAGCGCACCCCGTCGGCCACATCCTGGGTGTCCATTTCACCCCAGTGGCCGCGCAACATTTGCCTGTAACGCCGACCATAGCCGGTACTACCCCGGTGATTGATATCAAGAACCGCAAAACCCAATGTGGTCCAATATTGTTTATGGAAGACCAGGCTGGGTTCGCAACGACTCGTGGGTCCACCATGAACCATCACCAACAACGGCGGTCTGACCCTGGCCGGGCCACTGAACTGACGGTTTCTAGGGGGATAAAAATAGGCATGGGCCGTCGCGCCGTCACGGGTAGGATAACGTATGGCCTCGGCACTACTGATATCCCCCGCCGCCAGCAATGACTCCATATCCTGCAATACACTATAACTTCCGCTGGAAACCTCGATCTGCACCAGCTTTGAAGTGACCGTGGTGGACACCGCATTACACAAAATAACCGGCGCGCTGAGGCCCTCATCATAGAACTCAGGTTCGACCAGGCTCAATTGCGACAGACCGGTAAACCCGGTGGGAATAATACTGGTAATACCACTTGAGACATTTACCGACACCAATTCGTCACCGCTGGGTGTAGTACGGATGGCAACGAGGCTGTTCTCATCGGTCATGACGTAGCGATGGTCACCAAAGACCCACAGAGGCACGCCGTATTCGGCGCAATCATGGGTCACCCGCTTCACACTGTGGCCATCATAACGATGAATATTCCAAAAATTGGCTGCCGGATCGCCTACATCCAGGGGCGTACTGCTGTCCATGCAAAAATATAGGGCCTGATCTAAACCAAACACCACCCCCCCTACCGACCGCTGGGCGCCACCTGCCACGAGTTGGGCCATCTGGGTGGCCGGCGGGTGGTCGTCAGAGACGATCCGCTGTAGCCCCGTCAACATCGCAACCTCAGAGGCATCCCAAGGCATATTGGGATGATTCCACTGAATCCAGGCCAGCCGATCACCCTGCGCATCAATGATAGGATCGGCGTAAAAATCGTAACCGGCAGCAATAACGATGGGTTCTGCCAGCAAAATAAGGGGGGTCAAAAACAGGCCGCCTATACTGGTGACGTTTTCGCGGTCGCTGTACTCCTGTTCATACACAAAAACCAACAGATGCCCATCCGGTGACACCCTGGGATTCGCATACATGCCCAAAGAGCCGTCACCATTTCGGGCCGGGGTCAGTGCCTCGGGTTCGGATTCACCGTCCAAGGCCTGCCGATAAAGCCGTTGATCATCAAAGTTGGCGAAATAAACGCTGTCATTGGCGAGCACAAAACACAGGCCCCCATATTCCTGGGCACGGGTTCGGATATTAAATCCGGCGGGAGTTACGCAAACGGTTTTTTTATTTTTACCGCGCCGCATCAGCACCAAACGCCCACCCTCGCTGGCACGGGCCTCTACCCAATACAGATCACCGCGGTAATAACGTGGATACAAAGGTGGCGAAGGACGATCAAAGAGTTTCTTAAGATCGAGTGGGCTGGTCCATTTGCCGTAGGGCGCAACCCTGCTCATGGAATGCTGACCGAACCTGCCTTATTTGGATTCTTAGCAATGTGGAGCTGACTGGATTTGGCCGTCACGAATCGGTCTTTAAAAAAACCGGCGGGGGCCTCCAGGGCATAACGAAAAGACTGTCTGGGAAAATAAAGTTTATTGCCGGGAACCATGGTCAAAACCTCCTTGAGTTGTCCGTGGTCATCAAAAAATCCAATGTCCAGCGAGAACTGGACGTTGCGCATATGGAACCCCACCCGTCGCTGTTCGGGAAAAATAAACAGGATAGGCAATACTTTGGGGGCGGCACACAGGTATTGAAATCCCGCTGCTCGCTCCTTGCCGTCATCTGCGATACGCACCTCTATGCGGCGGGTTTCCCCGAGATCATTGGTCAGACCCAGTTGGTAATTCTTCATGTGGGCAACCTCGGGGGTGCTGTCCACACAGGCCAATGAAGACAGCGGCAATAAAAACAATATATAAACCAGGGGTCTAATAAAACGAATGATGTTATTCACAAGCGTTCCAATTGTTTTATTTTTTTCTCGATTGTCGGGACCGGGATAGTCCTGCCGCGATTAATACCCTCACAGCGCCTTGCCTCTCCCCGCCAGGATTTTCGACTTTTAAGGATCTCGGGCCAAAAAGGATAAGTATGACATTGTGCAGGCCGTAGAGCATAAATGCTACAACGATCTTCGTCGCTCAGAAAGGGGCAACGGCCATCAGCTTGTAGACGGATCTCCCAATACGTGGTTGACAGGCGACGCACATAACGACGACGGAACCAGGCTTGAGATAATCCCAGAAGACGCCGAATAGCCCCCACCTCATCCACACTCAGGCTCACCCCCGAAGACGTATCGCCGATGCAACAGTGGCCACATTGGGTACATTCAAATCGTAGCGCAGCAATATGATGATAAGCCACCAAGCCTCCACCAGGCATTTAAGGGCGCTTCTATTAATCCCCTCTCCCTCCGGGAGCACCCCCAGGGCATAAAAGGGAGAGGGTGAGGGAATAAAATAAGGATAAGTTATTGATTGTAATATCCCCTCATCCTAACCTTCTCCCAAGCGAAGCGAAGAGCCGGAATCCAGAGTAACAAAATCAATATGTTACTGGATTCCCGCTTTCGCGGGAATGGCGGGCTGGAATTAATCAGAGGTTCCCTAGTTTTTCTTCGCGCCTTCGCGCCTTAGCGGCAAAGCATTTATTAAAGGGCACTTCTATTAATTGATAATTCCTTCTCCCCCCGGGAGAAGGTTAGGATGAGGGGATAATAAAATCAGTGTCTTAGCTTTGTTTACACCCC
>DRJZ01000168.1 GCA_011052015.1 Acidiferrobacteraceae bacterium
GGGGCTTCGGCATCTCAATCAATCCTGTCTCTATGACCCTGAAATCTATGTTATCCCATTTAATGGCTGTATGGGATCAGGTTGACACACAGGGCTAGACTATCGAGAATTTCCGCCACCACCGCAGCCAGACGATGGATGGCATAGATCACCAGTATCGCTGCCACCACTAACAAGGCATTGTTCAGCAATGCCTGCAGTGTCCACCGGGGCAGTAGGCAAGGGCAACAACTGCACCGCCAAATACACACCCAGCACCAAAAACAAACCACTGATACTCGGGGTAATGGCGTCAATCATTTTTTCGTCATAACGAAATCGGGTGCGACTGGCGATGCGGTGAAGCCGTCCAATGATGCTGCGCGTCACCAGACGGCGTATGATCATCACCAACATGACAACAAAAAACGCCGCTGCAGCCCGCCATAGGGTGCTGTCATTGACCCAGCCAGGCCACCACTCATTGAGTCGATCAAGAATTTCCATAGTGTTATCAGACGGAGTTTACTAGTACGTTTTAAAACCAAGTGTACCATGTCAGCCAAATTCCGAGCCGAGACAAGGCGCTCGGTTGAATCTGGTCTTTGATGGCTTGGCGTAGCCTTGGGTTATCTTGATTGCCTGTTGCTGACCGAGATCACGGCGGCCATAAGATTACGTGGCGTGCCTCCTGTCTCTGTGGTGCAGAAAACTCATAGGGACGGGCTCAATTCACCACGGCACCCCGCCACAGGGGCGCTATAACGATATTCAGGGCCCGGTGAGCTTTGCGTAAGGCCGCCTCTACTTCTACCGGCCCTGGACCACTGGCAAATATGAATCCGAGATAGCTACCTCCCTCGGGCAGGGGCACCAATTCGTATCCGTCCCGTTGCTGGATCACCACTTCGTCGATGCAGGCTACAGCCTCGGCGCGACCAATGCCCTCCACGCGCCGCAAAATACCCGCAGCGGGTACGGGTATCATCAAAACACCCGCGCCACCTTCCACCCGGACATCGCCCATGCGTTGTCCCAATGCCTGGTTCAACACCAGTGCTTCCAGGGATTTCCCCGTCCTCCATTCGAGTAGCCGTGCACACAGCCCGCCCAGAGTCCTGGCGGCGACTTCCACTATCCACACGCCCTGGGGGTTAATTCGACATTCTGCATGGATGGGTCCCTGGCGCAGGCCATAGGCGGCACAGGCCTGGCTGACGGTCTCGGCTACAGCCTGCAACTGCATCGGGTCCAACCGTGACGGTGTTACATAGTAACTCTCTTCAAAATAGGGGCCTTCCAAGGGATCCGGTTTATCAAATATTGCAAGCGTCTGGATATCTCCATCCCACAACATCCCCTCAAAGGCAATCTCTTCACCCGGTATATAGGCCTCTACCAATAACCGGTCTCGTTGAACCGCATCGTTCTCAGTTTGCAACAATGACTGCACACGACTGATGGCCTGACGTAATGCGCCGGGATCATCGGCACGAATCACTCCACGACTGGCAGACAGGTCTACGGGTTTGACTACACAAGGATAGGTGATGCCCAGCATTTGACCAGACAGCGGGCGGTTAAGGTCGATGACCCAGAATCGAGGAATCTTGACCCCGGCCTGCCGTAGTCGTTGCCGGGCCAAATCCTTGCGCCGGGCGATGCGCACCCCATCGATGGGGTTATGGGGTATACCGAGACGTGCGCAGGCCATGGCCGCCAACTCGGTGGTACTGTCGTCGGTGCCAACAACGGCCACAAAGGGACCGCGTCTATGGGCATCGTCTTGGATGACACTCAATGCCGCGTTCGTATCTTGAGGGGGTAGCCAAAGTCCCTGGGCAAAGTCAGAAACAATAGAATACTTCCCCCAGGAGGCAATAATAGGCTGTAGACTCAATTCATGAGCGGCTGCTACAAACGGTGCGGCGCGATAACTACCATGAGGACTAATAAACAAAACCCGGCGCAACACCGGGTTTTGTTTTGCTAGCGTCATTGCCTAGGGCCAATGACACAGGATTCTTTCACACGCCGCAACCACCGTCACCGCTGGCGCCACCACAACCGCCGCAGGCGCCGGAACCGCCCACGGCCTGAAAGACGTTATTGAACACAAAGCTTTGATTGGCGCCTTCAGACTTAAAATCCACCTCACAACCGTGGAGATAGTTGAGTGCTACTGGGTCCACCAGAACCCTTATGCCACTACCCTCCAGGACACTATCGTACTCGGTAGTTCTATCTGAAAAGGTCATTCCGTAGGTCATGCCACCACAGCCACCCCCGGACACAAAGATGCGCACTGCATCGACATCGTCATCCGCATTGGCCAATAGTTCAGCCATTTTTTCGCGTGCCGGTTCGGTCAGGGCAATCTGTGAACTTTCGATCTGTTTTGAATACTGCACATTCTCGGTGTTGGACATCTATCAATCTCTCAGGTAGTTTCGCTGCTGATATGATTTGTACTATACTTGACCAATTTGGTCAATATTAGTTCATCAACTTTAGATCCTTGATCATCTGGCTAGCTGGTAAGTCTAGTGCTTAATTGATGTCAATCAACCCCATTATTGGAAATAATCCTATGTCCCGTCTTGTCTATTGTCAGGTATTGAAAACCGAAGCCGAAGGCCTGGATACGCCTCCCCACCCTGGCGCTCTTGGAGAGCGCATTTACGCGGATGTATCCAAAGAGGGCTGGAATAAGTGGCTGGAACGGCTCACCAGCATCATCAATGAAAATGGACTTAGCACCGCAGACGAGGAAACTATCAAGGTAATCGAACAGCACATGTTGGGGTTTTTGTTTGGCGAGGGTGATCTAGGGTCGCTTCCCGCTGGATTTGCACCACCAGGGGCCAAAAAGTAATGGGTATCGCGCCTGGTGGAAATCGCTCCTACAGTGATTAAGACCCCCTTGTAGGGGTTGGGCATCTTGGCGGTTTAATGGTAATCACAGCACGCTGTGGGCGACTAAATCCTCAGAGATTAAGACTTTTCGAGTGTTACAAACGCGATCGCATGATCGCGTTCGTCTGAAATGCTTAGATGACTCGCCACCACAGCTTGAGCCCGGATAAAGGCTAAGGCCTTACCCTCGAATCGAAGTTGAGGCTGGCCTTTTTTATTGTTGACTACACTAATCTGTTGCATGCCGATACCATCACTAAACCCGATACCCATAGCCTTGACTGCCGCCTCTTTCGCTGCAAATCTTTTTGCAAGGAACCAAGGTTTCCTTTTGTCGGCCTGATATTCACTAAACTCTTCTTCGCTGAGTATACGATGTGCAAAGCGATCACCGAATCGATCCAGATTGGCCTGTATCCTATCTACGCACACCAAATCAGTTCCGATTCCAAAGATCATATTGACCTTGCCTCAATCATCAGTTGTTTCATCTGCGCTACCGCTGGTCCAAGCCCGGCAAAGATTGCACGAGCAACAATGGCATGACCAATATTGAGCTCAACAATCTCAGGAAGTGCGGCCACAGGCTTTATGTTGTCATAGTTCAACCCGTGGCCCGCGTTGATTTGCAACCCTAAGTCACGTCCAAGCTGCACCGCCGTCTGGATCCGGCCCAACTCCGCAACCACTGCCTGCTTGGTCACGGCATCGGCATAACACCCTGTGTGGATCTCTATCACTGGTGCACCGCAAGCCGCGCTCGCCCGTATCTGTTCAGGTTCTGGATCAATGAATAAGGATACCCGAATACCGATTTCACCTAAGCGTGCGCACGCCTCACTAATACGCCCCAACTGACCCGCCACATTCAGGCCACCCTCGGTGGTCAGTTCCTGACGCTGCTCTGGCACCAGACAACAGTCTTGCGGTCGGATGCCACAGGCAATCTCTATCATCTCTCCCGTTACCGCCATTTCCAGGTTCATCTTGGTGGCGAGAACCTGACGCAATGCCGCTACATCTTTATCCTGTATGTGACGCCGGTCTTCGCGCAAGTGGACGGTAATACCATCGGCACCGTTGCTCTCAGCCTGACGGGCGGCCTCAATAATATCCGGGTAAGGGGTTAATCGAGACTGACGCAGGGATGCCACGTGATCAATATTGACCCCCAGTAAAATGGGTTCTTTAGGCATAGTCACCTCTCAAATCCATGCGCACCCAACCATGTGCTGGAAAAAATACACCTTTGCAGTAACAAACACTACACAGCGACACTATTTCTAAACGCGATGATCTGTTGGTACAGGCGTCGACTATGCAAAGGTTTGCCATTCAGGTAAATACCAAGAATCGAACGCATCAATTGTTTAGCCTCACGAAGAGATTCATCGTCTTGCAGTGATTCGGCTGCCAAAGCCTTTAGCGTAGAACCATGTAGCAGTATACCCTGAGATTCTTGCCCATTGACCGGCACCGGACCTTGATCAGGGATGTATCGGTACAGTGTATCCGCGTCTAACTCACCGTCTCTGACACCGGTCTTATCAAGCAACAGGGCATAACCCAATTCAGCAAGCAGGCGTTTTTCAAAAATACGGAGGATAGACTCCCATCCCGAATCTACCAACAACCCCTCAAGAGACAGGCAATAGTCATCAAAAAGTTTTTGATGGGCATCATGCCGATGCAGCAATCGCAACACAAGCTCATTTAGATAAAAAGCGAAAAAGATGCGATCACCTGCCAAGGGTAGGGTTGAAGAAACAGCCTCCACACCTGTCACCACACCGAGTTCGCCTTTACCAGACCAACCGATACGAAGCGGTTGAAAGGGTGCGAGCAGACCCCGAAATGGTGATTTGGCGCGCTTGGCCCCTTTGGCGATAAGCCCCAATCGGCCATGTTCTCGAGTAAATACCTCCAATAGCAGACTGGTCTCACGATAATCCCTGGCCTGCAATACAAATGCGGACTGTTGCTCAACCCGCATCCTATATGTCCTCGATGTATCCCAATAATCGCAAGGCTTGAGCGCTATCAGTCCAATCCTGTTTTAACTTTACCCACAACTCAAGGTAAACCTTGGAATCAAAGTAGGCCTCTAGCGACCTTCTGGCCTGGCTCCCGATTTGTTTAAGACGCTCACCTTGTTTACCAATAACGATGCCCTTTTGCCCAGGGCGTTCCACCATGATAACGGCTCCAATGCGTAATATTTTTTTTTCTCTCTCAAATGAATCAATTTGAACGGCAGTGGAATAAGGTAACTCTTGCCCTAACTGGTTAAATAGCTGCTCACGAATATACTCGGCAGCCATAAAACGTTCACTGCGATCGGTCAATTGATCAGGGGGAAATCCGGCTGGCGAGGCAGGCATTAAAGAAATGATCTGCTTTTCTAAAATATCCATGTTGGTGCCCCGTGTCGCTGATACCGGAATAATATTAGCAAACTCTGCCATCGCGTTGGATTCTTCGATCAGGGGTAATAATGCAGATTTTCTGCTCAACCGATCAATCTTGTTGATAATAAGGACCGATGGACAAGCATGGTCCTTTACCCATTTTAATGGCACCTCATCGGCGGGGGTCCAACCCTTAGCACTAATGACCAGCGCGATCAGATCAACCCCTTCTATGCTGGTTTGTGCAGTACGATTAAGTACCGCGTTGATCTCCCTCTTATGTACTGCATGCACGCCAGGGGTGTCAACAAATATCAATTGATTATCGGGATTATTTTTAATGCCCAGTATGCGGTGGCGGGTGGTTTGGGGTCGTCGGCTGGTAATACTTAACTTGTGGCCTAACAAGGCATTGATCAGCGTCGATTTGCCTACGTTGGGACGGCCCAGGAGGGTCACAAATCCACAGCGAAAAACCTCATTCATCGCAATTTTCTAACAGCGCATAGGCCTGTGCAGCGGCTTGCTGTTCGGCGTGACGGCGGCTATTACCTTCACCTCGCACCGGTTCTGGCAAGCACTCTACCTGACAATGGACAACGAAATGCTGATGATGAGCTTCACCCTGCACAGCCGTCACACTGTAATTGGGCACTGCTATGGAACGCTTTTGAAGCCATTCCTGCAGCCTTGTCTTCGGGTCCTTAAGCAACTCATCCGGTTTAATGGATGCCAAAATAGAAGAAAACTGGCGCGCAATAAACTGCCTCGTGGACTCAATTCCCGCGTCTTTGTATATAGCGCCTATTAGAGACTCAAATACATCCGCCAAAATTGAGTCGCGATTGAATCCACCACTTTTTAACTCTCCAGGACCCAACAATATCTGTGGCCCCAGATCCAGATCTCTGGCAATACGCGCCAAGGATTCTTTGCATACCAGATTCGCCCTGATACGGGTTAAATCGCCCTCGCGAGTAAGCGGGAATCGATCAAAGAGTGACTCCGCGATGATCATACCCAGTACACTGTCACCTAAATATTCCAGTCGTTCGTAATTATCTGCGCCTTTGCTACGGTGGGTGAGTGCCTGGCGCAGTAAATCGACATCATTAAATTGATGCATAAGAACCCTGGCAGACCAGGATTTCTGATTATCTATACTTGTTGACCTCGACACGATCTTCAAATTCGATTAGGGCACTGAGATTAAAAGCCAAAGGCTCTATATGATCATAGTTAATTACAAACACCCTGCCGCTGGAGGTCCGTTCAATTGTTAGCGCCGTTTTTAAATTGACAATTTCATGCGCATAATCAATGTAAAGAATCCTGTCTAAACGATTTATTACATGCCTCTTTGTAGCATTGATAGCGCCAGGCTCAGATGCAACGATCTCTAGCGCCCGTTTCAACTTGAAATTTGCCATATAAGGTGGAAACAACTTCAAAATCAATAAACTAAAAAAAGCCACCAAAGTCATTGCCCCCAATAACCCCCACATAGTCCAACCCGATTGCTGCTTAATAGCCTTCATTTCTCGCATTGTTCTATCTCATACTTAGCATTGCTAGTTTAATACAGTCCCGATTCGCTTCCAATTGACGCCTCCCCCATTCGCGTAGTCCCAGCTAAACCACACGAAAAAAGCCTTACCAACAACAAGTCCATCATCCACATAACCCCAATAGCGGCTATCATTGCTGCGGTCACGATTATCTCCCATTACAAAATATTGGCCTGTTGGGACCTCGAATTCCATTCGAGGCTGCTCTACTCGCTGATCACGCAAAATAGCATGGTTAATCTTGCCCAGGGATTCAATTTTACGCCGGGTGCTTATATTACGCTGCCCACTATCTGATAACACATACTCACCATCTTCTTTCTGATTGGCAACATTACCATTTATATACAGTGTTTTATCTTCGTAGACGATACGATCTCCAGGCAATCCCACAACGCGCTTGATGTAATTTATTGATGGGTTATATGGATACCGGAACACCATGATATCGCCACGCTGTGGTGTGTTGATGTTAAATATTTTCAAATTGACTATGGGTAGGCGTATACCGTATTTGTATTTATTGACCAGTATAAAATCACCTATGAGCAGACTGGGCAACATTGATCCAGATGGGATTCGAAAAGGTTCCACCAGAAAAGAACGCAATAGAAACACAATCAGGATCACAGGAAAGAATGCACGGGCATATTCCACCAATAGCGGTTCTGTGGTCTTGTTCGAGGACTTGCGTTTTGCCGCCCAGACACCCCACAACCAAATCATCCCGGTTAGCACCAGGGCAATAAACATTAACATCGAGAAATCTATATTCACCTAATCTCCTTTTACACTCAACACTGCCAGAAAAGCTTCTTGAGGAATTTCTACCGAACCAATTTGTTTCATGCGTTTCTTGCCGGCTTTTTGCTTTTCCAATAACTTTCGCTTTCGGCTAATATCGCCACCATAACACTTTGCAGTTACATTTTTTCTTAATGCTTTTACGGTCTCGCGGGCAATAATCTTGGCCCCTACCGCAGCCTGAATCGCCACATCGAACATTTGCCTGGGTATCAAACCACGCATGATCTTGACCAACTCTCGCCCCCTGGATTGGCTGAAATCACGATGCACAATAACCGACAGTGGACCTACCCGTTCGCCATTGATTAACACATCTAAGCGGCACATATCAGATTGCCTGAACTCTATGAATTCATAATCCAGTGAGGCGTAACCGCGACTAATCGATTTTAGCCGATCATAAAAATCTAACACAATTTCAGAATTGGGTATCTCGAATATTAACATGACCTGACGACCGTGATATTGAATATCCCGCTGAACGCCTCTTTTTTCTATACATAATGAAATAATAGGTCCCACATAGTCCTGCGGACTCAGTATACGTGCCAGAATAATGGGCTCTTGAATGGACTCAATTTCGCCTGTCTCGGGTAATCGAGCAGGATTATCAATTGTTATTAAATCTCCCTTGCGTGTCAGCACCCTGAATACCACGGTGGGTGCGGTGGTGATCAGATCAATATTGTACTCTCGTTCCAGGCGCTCCTGAATAATTTCCATGTGCAGGGTGCCCAAAAAACCGCAACGAAACCCGAACCCTAAGGCCTGCGAGGACTCTGTTTCATATAGTAGTGAGGCGTCATTGAGGCTCAATTTCTCTAATGCATCACGAAAAGCAGCGTAGTCTGCAGCATTGATGGGAAAAAGCCCGGCAAATACCTGCGGCTTGACATCCGCAAAACCAGGCAGTGGCTGTTCAGCGGGGTTCTGGACATGTGTTATTGTATCACCCACTCGCGCCGCCTTAACTTCTTTGATTCCGGCGACGAGATATCCCACCTCACCTGCGCGCAGGACTTCACGCTGGGCCTTTTTGGGTGTAAAAACTCCTATCTGCTCTACTCGGTAATCCTGGCCCACCGCCATCATGCGTATACGATCTTTTGGCCTTAGTTCGCCCTCTACAATACGTACCAAAGAGACGGTGCCCAGATAATTATCGAACCATGAATCCACGATAAGCGCCTGTAAGGGTGCCTCGGGGTCACCTTCAGGAGGCGGCAACAGCTCGATTATAGATTCCAATAAAGCCCCAATCCCCATGCCGGTTTTGGCGCTAACGCGCAATGCCTGCGAGCTATCGATCCCTATAACGTCTTCAATTTCCTGGGCAGCGAGTTCCGGTTCCGCTGCAGGGAGGTCAATTTTGTTTAGAACCGGTATCACTTCCAAGCCCAGATCAATAGCGGTATAGCAGTTGGCTACCGTTTGTGCTTCTACGCCTTGGGCAGCATCAACCACCAATAATGCTCCTTCGCAGGCGGTCAGTGATCTGGATACTTCATAGGAAAAATCCACATGGCCTGGTGTGTCAATAAGGTTTAACTGATACTGGTGACCCTCTTTAGAATGATAGTCTAAACAAACACTCTGGGCCTTGATTGTAATGCCCCGCTCCTTTTCTAAATCCATAGAATCCAACACCTGCGCATTCATCTCGCGCGGACTCAGGCCACCACAATGTTGAATAAAGCGATCTGCCAAAGTGGACTTACCATGATCAATATGGGCAATGATGGAAAAATTTCGGATGTGCTGGCGATCCAGGCTCATGATATCAATCTATGTTACTCAGTGATTACGGGTGGGATAGTTCAAAGAAAAGGGCGCCTATCGGCGCCCTTTTCCGTTACCTCTAAGAGGTCTTTATAGCCTAAATAGGTGTCAAGGAAAAGCGGGTTCCAAGGTGATTGATTTAGGCCTATGGATCTTCCGGTACTTTCAATACCAGAAACATTGAGCCCTCCTGCCTTTTTACCAATACCGCTAGCGTGGAACCCGGTTTAACCGCCTTAATAATCTTGCTAAATTCACGCTTTGAGGCCATCCGTTTTCTATCAATCTGCAGGATAATATCCTGGGGACGGATGTCGGCTTGACGTGCCGGTCCTGGATTGACAACCACAACTAACAACCCATGATCTACGCCACGCTCCTTCATCTCCTTTTTGGTAAGCTCTCGCACCCGCATGCCCATGAGGGCTTTTTCACCACTGGCCGGTGATAAGACGCGAGACTCAAGTTCCTCGGTCTTGGGTAGCTTGCCAATAACAACACTCAATAACTTAGTCTTACCATTCCGTATCACCGTGATATTGGACTTGACGCCTACTGTAGCGCGCCCGACCAAGGGAGGCAGATCTGAAGATTCGCGAACAGGTTGGCCATCAAAATCAACGATCACATCACCCACCACCAGGGACGATTTAGATGCCGGGCTATCTTCGAGAATTGCAGCAACGAGCGCACCGCGGGGCTTGTCCATACCAAAGCTCTTTGCAAGCTCACGGGTCACATTTTGTATGGTGACGCCCAACCAACCACGAGTCACTTGCCCATGCTCTTTCAATTGATCGGCAACGCGCATAGCAAGATCGATGGGTACCGCAAAGGACAGGCCCATGAAGCCGCCCGTACGACTATAGATTTGGGCATTAATGCCCACGACCTGGCCCTCAAGATTAAACAACGGTCCCCCGGAATTACCGGGATTGATGGCCACATCCGTTTGAATGAAAGGCACATAGGTCTCGTTTGGCAGGCTCCGGCCTTTAGCCGATACAATTCCGGCCGTGGCCGAGTTGTTAAATCCAAAGGGCGAACCAATGGCTAACACCCACTCTCCCACCTGTAGTTTAGAGGGATCCCCTATTTTTAATATGGGCAGACTCTTTGCATCTATCTTTAATACCGCCACATCGCTTCGCTTGTCGGCGCCAACAATCTTGGCTTCATATTCTTCTCGATTAGTGAGGCGAACAATAATTTTGCTGGCGTTGTTAATAACATGGGCTGAGGTCAAAATATAACCGTCGGTAGAAATAATAAATCCTGACCCCAAAGATTGAACATTATATTGTTCAGGAGTGTTGTCAAAATAGTGTCTGAAAAAATCTCGAAATGGACTATTTTTGGGCAAATCAGGTATCTGGATTCCTTGCGGAAAGGGTGACCGCTTTACCTTCTGAGTCGTGCTGATATTGACTACTGCGGCACCATTTTTTTTTACTAACTCAGAAAAATCTGGCAGATCAAAGAGCGCGGCCTGTGATGCTACAGCCACGCACAGATAAATAAAACCCAGTGTAAAACCAATTAAACGCTTCATACGAACATCTATCTCCTATTAATGCATCAACTCAATAATTCTGTGCTGATACGCCATAAATTACCGGACTTAATTTATCAGATTTCGTACGCACACCTATAGCATGCAAACCCAAATAATACCTAAACTAACAATGCTCGCCACTCAATTAGTGCGTGACATGGAACGACCAATGTAGTCCACCGTAGCCGTCGGCACCTCGCCAACAACAGTAATTTGATAACCGTCCATTACCACACCAAAGGCGCTAATTGCGCCCATGTGACTCAAACCGATCATGGGTTTGGCTCCTCCAGGTTGGAGTTTCTCGATAAATACTGAAACAGATGAGATGCCGTCTGAATATACAAGATGTTCTATCGGTACATTATCAATAGGTAGATGTCGAGAGATATTGCTGGTCAATTGGTATCCTTTGGGCAATTTCTGGGCTGTCCATCCACTTGGCGAGTTAGGTGGTGGTGGTTTCTTCTCGTCGCCGTGCCATACAAGGTCGGCCTTGGGGGTCGCCGGTGCAAACTGTTCATCATCGATTTTTGATTTTACTACAATGTGGGTAAACATATATTGCTCGACAGCACGCTCCTGTTTACCTACAAGATCCACTTTTAGCAAGAGGCCATATTCAATATCCACCCAAAACCGATATCCATAACGAAATTCATCCTTAGGCTTAACAATGAGGAGTTGCACTGGCCTGCCAGCTATCCGGTCTTGCGCCCCCAACTTCAAGTCATAGCTTTCCTTGAGCCCATCAATACGCACAGGCCGTACGGCAGGAAACCCCGAGGCGTCAGCCCTTCTATACTCATGAACACCCATTTTTCGGTTGGGGAGGTAGCACCAAACCTGGTCTTTATCACGAATGATTTCCCGGGCTTCACCATTCAACGAAAACAGGCGCTCACGATGCAAGCCCCTTGCTGATTCATGAACAACCTGCATAGTTTCGATACGGTTATCATGGAGATACACAAAGGTGCCTTCATAGCTCACTGTTTTTGCAGCTTGATGCATACGCATCAACCACGACTGGGCCGATTCTTTGGCGATGGCGCTGTCGGTACAAAAAATCCCCAGCGCGGCAACAAACAGAACGTTCTTAAACACGGAGTTAGTCTATGGCGCAGCGTCGTAGCTTACAAATTTGGCATAAGCGCTCAACCCATTCATGCCTGACATTGACGTAAACTCACCATGCTCTACCAGGTAGGTGTTCATTTTGTTTTCCATTTCAGGTGATAGGGTATCCCAACGAGTTGCATCCGAATGCGCGCCCAAAACACCTGTGTCTGCAACCTGGTTTATCACTGTCGATGGCATCAACTCAAATTGTTGTACCGCAAAGATAGCCACCGTCGCTACCGAGGCGGCCACAGCCAAGCTGACAATCGGCTTAAAAAATTGGTAATCCACAAGATTGCGCAGACGCCACGGTGCGAGACAGGTCGGCTCCTTTTCAATCTGTGCTCGGATACGGTCAACCAATTGAGAATCAATCGAAACCCCCAACTCTTTCCTGATGGCAGCGCCAATAATCTGATAGCAGTGCCATGACCGGCGTACAGACTCGTCCGTTTTTAATAGACTCATTACCTCATCGAACTCTGTGGAACTATGTTCCGAGTCCAATACAACTGATATTTTTTCCTTATTCACCTGCATCACCCATCTTAATCAATTAATCAAAGGCCTCAAGGCCTTGTCTATGGCTTCCCGTGCGCGGAATATTCTCGATCGCACTGTACCTATAGGACAATCCATTGCTTTGGAAATCTCCTCGTAACTCAAACCGTCAAACTCTCTTAACGTAATCGCGGTCCGCAGATCCTCTGGCAAAACATCGATTGCCGTGGTCACGGTAGCAGCAATCTCCCGGCTCAAGGCCAAGCTCTCAGGCGTCGCATTCTCACGTACTGCGTCACCGCGCTCTGTCTGTTCGGCATCTTGGGCCTCAATATCGGTGCTCGGCGGTCTACGTCCCAAGGCGACCAAGTGATTCTTGGATGTATTTACCGCGATTCGATACAGCCAGGTATAAAACGCACTGTCACCTCGAAACGACCCAATGGCACGATAGGCCTTGATAAAGACCTCCTGGGTGATATCTGCTACTTCTGCATGATCATAAACATACCTGGAAACCAGATTGGCGACCTTGTGTTGGTATTTGCTCACAAGCAGGTCAAAGGCAGACTTTTCACCTCGCTGTACCCGCTGCACCAAATCAAAATCAATATGCCGTTCGGCCATGTCAGACTACACCCCGACCACGCCGGACAACAATGCACCTATGTCTACAAAAGACCTCAAAAAGCATGGAAAGTTCGCTAAATTCACTGGGATTATTTATTATTCTCGAGATGTTCCATCGCCTCTGAACAGGCAGTGGTCGAACGACACAAAGCCTTCAGTGGTTCTATGATAACCTAATCTATCGGTTCACGCTTACAGTAGCACAATCAAATGGCTTCGCAGCACACTGCAGGAACCCTCATCGTAGGGGCAGGCCTGGCGGGTCTATCCCTTGCCTTAAGACTGGCGAATGATATGCCGGTGACCTTGCTGGCCAAGAAAGAATTGACTGAGGGTGCAAGCCTCTATGCCCAGGGTGGAATCGCCGCAGTATTGGCCGAAGATGATTCCTGCGCGATTCATTGCCAGGATACCCTGAATGCCGGTGCGGGCCTATGCCGCCCCGAGGTGGTGAAACACGTTATTGCTCAAGGCCCCAGAACGATACAGTGGTTGGAGGATCAAGGCGTCCAGTTTAGCCTTGCTCACAGCGGCATGACGGGCCGTCTCCACCTCACCCAGGAAGGTGGCCACAGCCGCCGCCGGGTAGTCCATTCCCAGGATGCCACCGGACGCATGGTCTCCACAACCCTGGAGACGCAGGTACGCCACCACCCCCAAATCTGCGTATTGGAACACCATATCGCCATCGATTTGATTACCAATGAACGACTCGAGCCCAACCAAAGTCGGCGCTGCCTGGGGTTCTATGCCCTGGATAAGCAAACTGGCAACATCATCAGCCTGTCCGCAGACGTCGTCGTCCTCGCCACCGGTGGCGCCTCCAAGGCCTACCTCTACACCAGCAATCCCGATACCTCCACTGGCGATGGTATCGCTATGGCCTGGCGGGCTGGCTGTCGGGTTGCGAACATGGAATTCGTACAGTTTCACCCCACCTGCGTCTATCACCCCGAGGCCAAATCATTTCTGATTTCCGAAGCCGTCCGGGGTGAAGGAGGTAAATTGGTGTTACCCGATGGCTCTGCCTTCATGCAGCGCCATGACCCCAGGGAAGAGTTGGCGCCGAGAGATATCGTCGCCCGCGCCATAGACTATGAAATGAAAAAGGGGGGCTATGACTCGGTATTTTTGGATATCAGCCACAAACCAGCGCAGTCGATCAAGTCTGCGTTTCCCACCATCTATGAGCGCTGTCTTGGCTTTGGTTTCGACATGACCCGCCAGCCCATACCCGTGGTCCCCGCCGCCCACTACAGCTGTGGTGGCGTTGTCACCGATATTAGGGGCCGTTGCGACCTTCCAGGTCTGTATGTCATTGGCGAAAGTGCTTGCACCGGGCTGCATGGCGCCAATCGGTTGGCGAGCAATTCCCTGTTGGAATGTCTGGTGTTTGCCGAATCGGCGGCTGTCGATATCCTCCGTCAGAACCCACTAAAAACCACTCGCCCCGAACTCAGTATCCCCGCTTGGGACGCCAGCCGGGTCGTAGACCCGGATGAACAAATCGTGGTGTCACACAACTGGAACGAACTACGCCACTTTATGTGGGACTATGTCGGCATCGTTCGGACCAACAAACGTCTGGAACGGGCCGCCCGCAGAGCCCAGCTATTGGCCGCCGAGATTCAAGATTATTACAGTAGTTTTAATATACACAACGACTTGATCGAATTACGCAACCTTTTGGTAATAGCAGATTTGACCATACAAAGTGCACGCCTGCGCCAGGAAAGCCGAGGCTTGCACTATACGCTCGACTATCCACAAACCGATTCACAGCATCCCCCCCGAGATACTATTCTCACACCTTCCAATCCCATTGATTCAAGCTGGCGCACAAACGACTGAAGCCTTTCGCCGACGTAGCATCGAAGGGAATAAGCAAACGTTCAACCCCATGACCCTCGGGCTGTTCCAACCTAAGCACTACCCACCGGGTTTGAACTGTGGCCCGCAATGGCCGCAAACGCTGCTGTGAGCCATCATTGCGCAACACAGTTACACCATGGCAATCGAATTTGAGGGTTTTTACCGCACGACGTCCGAATATCGACACCAACTCCTCGGCACAAAGTATCGATACCGCAACAAGGCCCAGCCCTTGCCATAGAAAATCGAGCGGTAAAAACAGCAGTATGAGCGCCGCGCCTAGACCCGCTACAAGTGTGCTAAGCACCAGGATAGGTGAGGGCCTAAGCTCCAGCTGAACTGAAATGGCGTAGCTGTTCGACAATATCCCTGACATCCTTGTCGGCATCAATGGGGGCACCGCTTAGCCATTCCAATAAAGACTGATCGGGGTAATCGAGCAATCGTGTAAACATCTGTTGCTGCTGACAATCAAGATTTTCAAAGCGCTGCTCGAAAAAACTTTGCAACATCATGTCCAGTTCCAGCATTCCGCGCCGACATCGCCATTTGATACGGCGTAGTGCCGTCGGGTCGAGGCTGTTCATCCAGCCCGTTTGATCATTCTGTGCTTGATCCTGGCAATAGCACGGGCGGGATTGAGGCTTTTGGGGCATACGTCCGTACAGTTCATAATCGTATGGCAACGAAACAAACGGTATGGATCTTCAAGGGCATCCAGCCGTTTACCACTGGCTTGATCACGGCTGTCGGCAAGAAACCGGTAGGCCTGAAGCAAGGCGGCCGGTCCCATGAAACGATCAGGGTGCCACCAAAATGAAGGGCAAGCGGTGGAGCAACAAGCACATAAAATGCACTCATATAGTCCATCCAACTCTTCCCGCTCCTCGGGGGACTGCAGGCGCTCAATTTCAGGGACTGGATCGTGGTTAATGAGCCAGGGTTTCACCGCCCGGTATTGATTATAAAATTGAGTGAGATCCACAATCAGGTCACGGATCACCGGTCTACCCGGTAAGGGCCTCAATACAACAGGTTCAGGCAGACCGATGATGGGGGTGGTACAGGCCAGTCCATTGCGCCCATTGATGTTCATGGCGTCAGAACCGCACACCCCCTCACCACAGGAACGCCGGAAGCTCAGGGAGTCATCCTGAGCCTTGAGTGCAATCAATACATCCAGGAGCATACCCGAACCGCTATCCAGGCCTGGATCGATTTCAAAGTCTTCCATATAGGGCTTTTTGTCCGTGTCCGGATTGTAGCGATAGATCTTTAACTTCATGGCCTATCCTCGGCAGTCTCTATTTACCACTCAGTACACCCGCTTTTTGGGTGGAAAGGTGTCCACGGTCAAGGGTTTTGTCCTCACCGGCTTATAGTCCAACTGGTGATCTGTCTTACAGTAAAGAGAATGCCGCATCCATTCGGCGTCATTTCGATCGGGATAGTCCAGACGTGAATGGGCGCCACGACTTTCGGTACGGGCGGCAGCGGATACCACCGTGGCAGTGGCCACATCAATAAGATTTTCCAATTCGAGTGCCTCCATAAAGGCGGTATTGAATACCTTGGAGTGATCGGACAGGCGCGCCTCATCCAGGCGTTCACCCAGGGCAAGCACCTTGCTAACCCCCTCGTCCAGTACCTCTTGGGAGCGAAATACACCGCAATACTCTTCCATGGTCAGCTGAAGTTCCGCAAGCATGGCAGAAACCGACTCACCGTCACCGCGCCGCTCCCACTTGGACAATCGGGCCACAGCCATATCAACACTTTCATTGGCCAGCGGTCGGTGATATCGATTCTCCTTAAGATAGGCAATAATGTGATTGCCGGCGGCACGACCAAAGACAACGATATCCAACAAAGAATTACCACCAAGTCGATTGGCGCCATGCACCGATACACAAGCGCATTCGCCGGCGGCATACAGGCCCACCACCTCTTCTTCGGCACCGTGGCCAACGGGCGCGACCACTTGACCATACCGGTTGGTGGGAATGCCGCCCATGGTGTAATGGGCAGTAGGATACACCGGAATCGGAGATTCGATGGGATCGACGCCGCCAAACCGTATTGCCATTTCGCGTATAGCGGGTAATCGCTTTTTTATAACATCCGGCCCAAGGTGATCGACCTTAAGCAAAACATGATCCTTATTTTCGCCGCAACCTCGACCCTCCCTGACTTCAATGGCAATAGCACGGCTGACCACATCCCGGCTGGCCAGGTCTTTGGCATGGGGGGCATAGCGCTCCATGAAGCGCTCACCATCCCCGTTAACCAAATAACCCCCTTCACCCCGCACCCCCTCACTGATCAACATGCCCTTACCGGCGATGCCGGTAGGGTGAAATTGCACAAATTCCATGTCCTCCAGGGGAATACCCGCTCGCAGGGCCATGGCCATGCCGTCGCCGGTGTTGATCATGGCATTGGTGGAGGTGCGAAATATACGTCCGGCGCCTCCCGTTGCCAGTAGCGTGGTCTTGGCCTCGATCACCATTACTTCGCCGGTTTCAATTTCAATCACCACGGCGCCCAGGGCCGCACCCTCCTCATTGCGAATCAAATCGACGGCAAAATATTCATCAAAGAAATGGGTCTTGGCTCGAATATTTTGCTGATACAGCGCGTGAAGGATGGCATGTCCAGTACGGTCGGCGGCGGCACAGGTGCGTGAGGCCTGGTCTCCACCAAAATTTTGACTCTGGCCACCAAAGGCCCGCTGGTAGATATGACCATCTTCCAAACGGGTAAAGGGCACGCCATAGTGCTCGAGCTCGATAACCTGACGTGAGGCGGCACGACACATATACTCAATAGCGTCCTGATCTCCCAGATAGTCACTGCCTTTTACAGTGTCATACATATGCCAATGCCAGTTATCCGGCGTGACATTTCCCAATGCCGCGTTCATACCACCCTGTGCGGCCACGGTATGAGAGCGTGTGGGGAATACCTTAGTCACCACCGCAACATGCAGATCCGCCTGTGCCAGTTGCAGTGCTGCCCGCAGACCACCGCCCCCTGCACCAATAACCAAACAATCAAAACGCCGATGCGGCAACTTCATTTCATCCCCTCAAAAGAAATATGTCCATTGTCCACAACGTCAATGCGGAGAACATCAACACAAGCACTGACAAAATAATAAACCGCAACCCAAAGGGTTTAATGTAGTCCATAATGACACTACGCAGCCCAATCCAGGCGTGGATGATGATGCTGAACCAAAAAATGGCAAAAGCGATGCCCATGCCTGTGCTGGTTGCCCACCCGGTCCACGCTTCATAGCTTTGCATGGGTTGCAGATAGAGTTTCACCCCAACAAAGAGGGCAAAACCACCGATATAAAGTGATGACAACCGTTGTAACAGCCATTCTCCCAGACCCCGGCGCAGGCTGCTTCGATACTCTGGCTTCATCATAGCAGGACACTCCCGGCCCCTAACACGCAGAGGCCCACAATAATGAATGCCAACCAGGCGCTGCGCCTGGCCGCGACGCGGTCCTCGCCAATACTTAAATCTAACAACAGGTGACGCAGGCCAGACAAGAAATGTTGCACAAAAATTACAACTAATATAAGCGCAACGAGCCGACCCAGAGGGGAGCTGATTTGGCCTACCACAGTCTGATAGCCCTGCTCACCGGACAAAGACAACTCGAATAGATACAGGGCTGCGGGTATAGCCAGACTTAACAACACACCGGTAATTCGGTGTGTAATGGACAACACCCCGCCAACGGGTAGACGTATTAGGAGCAGGTTTAGAAAGACGGGTCGGTTCTTTTTAGTGTACATTTAGTTACTAGTTTAACCCCTGTAGGCCGGTTTTCCACCCACTTTGCAAGTTTTTCAGACACGCGTATCATTATCCGAATCCTTTTGCCGAGTCTGTATTGATGAGTATGCCCGAAGAATGGAAAAAGTTCATACTGGATCAAGGCGTTAAACTCGCCCATGAGCCTACCCTGAGTGCTGCAGCCGATGTTTTAATGGACTTATCCCACTACCCGCTGCTGCGGGCCGAGGGGAATGACGCCCAGGCCTTCCTCCACGGCCAATTGACCAACGATCTTCAGGCCCTGGACAGGCAACACATGCAACTTCAGGCCTACTGTAGCCCCAAAGGCCGGGTGATCAGCATCATGCACGTATTGCGGAATGGTGATGGCTTTTGGTTACAGATGGGCGATGAACTTCTCGAATCGACCCAAAAACGGCTACAGATGTATATGCTACGCGCCCAACTCACCTTGACCCATGACCAAAATACAGTGGCAATAGGCATCGCCGGCGCCACCGCACCGGCCAAACTACAGACCCTCTTCGAATCCACCCCGGAAGATGTCTACCAAGTAACACAGCGGGATACGGTTAAATTGGTTCGCATGCCCGGTGCCATCCCCCGCTTTCAGGTGATCGGTCCCGTGAAAGAAATGACTGCGTACTGGCTAAAATTGGCAACACAATTTAGGCCCGTAGGTGGCCAGCGCTGGGCCTGGCTCTCGATTAAGGCCGGCCAACCCAGCCTGCACACCGCCACCCAGGATCAGTTTATCCCACAGATGCTCAATCTTGATCTCATCGGGGGGCTCAATTTCAAGAAGGGCTGTTATCCGGGCCAGGAGATCGTCGCCCGCACCCATTATTTAGGCAAGTTGAAACAACGCATGGTAGGTGGCCATGTCGAAACAGAGAATTTGCCGCTACCGGGTGAACGGCTTTTCGCCTCAGGCGGCAGCGATCAATCCGTAGGTCAGGTCGTAGAAGCCCAGGCCTCGCCCGAGGGCGGTTTTGATTTGCTAGCAGTAGTGAGAACTGCGGTCCTCGCAGGCCATGAACTGCGCTTAGGCACCGTTGAGGACAAGCCCGTAACGCTTACAGACTTACCCTACAGCCTGGAAGACACAGCATGACACCATGCCCTATATTACTTCTTCACCGCAAACACGCTAAAGCGCGAAGAGGAACGGTCTCCTGGCCGCGAATATTAAAACTTCGCACCGGGGCGAGCTAATGGGTGACCCCTTATGGATTTGATTTTTACTTGGCCTCAATCACCTGCACAAAGGTCTCATCCTTTTTTATCATTCCCAGTTCGTTGCGGGCGCGTTCTTCCACCGCATCCAGGCCTCGGCGCAGATCAATCACCTCGGCCTCCAGAGCTATATTGCGCTCGACCCGGCGATCATTTTCTTGCCGCTGGGCCTGTACCGTCTGATGTAGCTGCCAGGTATCGAGCAAGTTACCATTGCCCAACCACAGGGCGTATTGCAGGCCCAGCAAGACCAGTGTCAGTGTTGTAACAAGCACGCTCGTTGGTGACATCGGTTTAACCCACCCATCGCATTAGGGCACTTCAATCTACTCGGGCAGTATAGAGTAGATACTCGATCAAGGAAATCAAGGGGTTCTCTAGGCCACCGCCTGACGAAATACCGCCATACCTGGGTAACTCGCCGCGCTGCCCAACTCTTCTTCAATTCGCAACAGTTGGTTGTACTTGGCTACCCGGTCAGACCGCGAGAGCGAACCCGTCTTGATCTGGCCGGCACCGGTGGCAACCGCCAGATCGGCGATACTGGTATCTTCGGTCTCACCCGAGCGATGGGAAATTACCACGGTGTAACCAGCCTGTTGTGCCATTGCGATAGCCGCCAGGGTCTCGGTTAGGGTGCCTATCTGGTTCACCTTGACCAAAATGGAATTGGCTATGGAGTTGTCGATGCCGCGTTTAAGAATCTCGGTGTTGGTGACAAAGAGGTCATCACCCACCAATTGTACCTTGTCACCAAGTTGTTGGGTCAGCACCGCCCAACCCTCCCAATCGTCTTCGGCCAGCCCATCTTCTATGCTCACCAAAGGATACTGATCGACCCAGCGCCCGAGAATATCCACCATACCTGGAGCATCCAGATCGGTTCCGTCAGAGGCCAATCGATAGCGACCGTCTTTGTAGAACTCACTACTGGCGGCATCGATACCAATCTGGACATCACCACCGGCAGCATATCCGGCACAATCAATGGCCTGGCATATGAGATTGAGGGCGGCCTCGTTCGACGCCAGGTTGGGGGCAAAGCCACCTTCATCTCCCACTGTGGTACTTAGTTTCAGTCCGGTCAATACCGATTTCAGGGCATGAAAGATTTCCACACCACAACGCAAGGCCTCACTAAAACTTGCTGCGCCCACAGGAAGAATCATGAACTCCTGGAAATCAATACTGTTATCGGCGTGGACCCCACCATTGATGATGTTCATCATCGGTACCGGTAATTGTAAACCTTTTCCAGTATCGAGATACCGATAAAGGGGCTGTTTCTCATAGGCAGCGGCGGCCTTGGCCGTCGCCAACGATACCGCAAGGATAGCATTGGCGCCTAAACGACCCTTGTTGGCAGTACCGTCCAGTTCGATCATCAATTTGTCGACGACACTCTGTTCGCGGCAGTCCTGACCCAATAAGGTATCTCGAATCACGGTATTGATGTTGGCAACGGCCTGGACCACACCCTTACCGCCATAACGCTTCGGATCGTTATCGCGCAATTCGACGGCCTCCCGGGTGCCGGTGGACGCCCCCGACGGCACCGCTGCGCGACCGCGCTCACCGGATGCCAAGACCACGTCGGCTTCCACAGTCGGATTACCCCGTGAATCCAATATCTCACGGGCGCGAATGTCTTCGATCAGACTCATGCTTGCTCCATTTGTAAAGTGTCAGTCTTTTTATAAAGCACTTCTATCAATCAATAGTCCCTTTTATGCCCTTAGGGGTGCTCCCAGAGGGAGAGGGTATTAATCGAAGCGCCCTTTAGTTAACGCTTGCTCTTCCAACGCGCGGGATTTTACGACTTCATCGATCGCCTTTAAGGTCGTCAGCAGGGATGCCATTTTATCCAGAGGCCAGGCGTTAGGGCCGTCACTCAAGGCCTGGTCGGGACGCGGATGGGTCTCCATAAACAGGCCAGCCACCCCCGCCGCCACTGCCGCCCTCGCCAACACCGGAATATGTTCACGCTGACCACCTGAACAGTCCCCCTGGCCCCCAGGGAGCTGAACCGAGTGGGTGGCATCAAAGACCACCGGGCATCCGGTGTTACGCATGATTGCCAGGGACCGCATGTCGACCACAAGATTGTTATAGCCAAAGGACACGCCCCGCTCACACACGGTAATACGCCCCTGGCCCCCTGCTGCGATGGCTTTGTTGACGACATTTTGCATGTCACCGGGGGCCAAAAACTGGCCCTTTTTAATATTGACCGGTTTTCCCGATGCGGCAACGGCTTCAATAAGGTCAGTTTGTCGGCATAAAAACGCCGGGGTCTGTAATACGTCCACCACCGCCGCAACCTCGCCAACCTCATCCACCGTATGTACATCCGTCAGCACCGGCACCTCCACCTGCTGACGCACCTTTTCGAGAACGGCCAGGCCCTGGTCCCGGCCGAGGCCACGGTATGACTTGGAAGAACTGCGATTGGCCTTGTCATAGGAGGCTTTAAAGATAAAGGGTATACCCAAAGCACAGGTGATCTCTTTGAGCTTGTGTGCAGTCTCCAGGGCCAGCTCAGGGGTTTCTATGACACAAGGACCGGCAATGAGGAAAATCGGATGGGACAGACCAACATCGAAGGTACACAATTTCATTGCACAGCTACTTGCTCAATGTCTCGGGTACCTTGGTGGGCTCGTGCCGCTAACACGTAGCCACGAAAGAGTGGGTGGCCATCCCTGGGCGATGAGGTAAATTCCGGATGAAACTGGCAACCAATAAACCAGGGATGGTCGGCCAGCTCAATGACCTCAACCAAACTGTCATCCATAGACATACCGGCAATCACCATGCCCTTTTCTTGAAATAAAGCCTTATGCGTATTATTAAACTCATAGCGATGACGATGCCTTTCGCTAATAACATCCTTGTTGTATTCCAAACGGGTTCGACTACCCACAGCGAGTTTACAGTCCTGACCCCCCAGGCGCATGCTGCCACCCAGATCACTATCCACATTACGGGTCTGTACTGAACCATCAGAATGGGTCCATTCGGTGATCAAGGCGATGACCGGATCAGGTGTAGAGACATCAAACTCGGTGCTGTGAGCACGGGACAGGCCGGCAACATTGCGTGCAAATTCAATCACGGCAACTTGCATGCCCAGACAAATGCCCAAATACGGCACTTTGTTCTCGCGGGCGTAGCGTACTGCCTCGATCTTACCTTCCACGCCGCGCTCGCCAAAACCGCCCGGTACCAGAATAGCATCGACCCCATGCAAACAACCGGTGCCCTCCTTTTCGATCTGTTCTGAATCAAGGTAGCGGATATGGATGCGTGTACGGGTATGGATACCGGCGTGGATAAGCGCCTCGGATAGCGACTTATAGGACTCGGTCAAACCCACATACTTGCCCACCAGGGCGATGGTGGCCTCGCCGGTGGGATTTTCCAGATCGCGCACGACCCGGTCCCATTGATTCAAGTCGGCTTGGGGGGGCTGCATCGCAAATTGCGTGGTAACCAACTCGTCCAGGCCCTGATCGTGGAGTGCGCGGGGAATCTTATAGATGCTATCCACATCAATCGCGGTAATCACCGCGTTGACCGGCACATTGGTAAACAGGGCAATTTTGCGCCGATCTTCTTCGGGCAGGGGCCGATCAGTACGGCATAACAAAGCATCGGGCTGGATACCAATGCCGCGTAATTCCTTGACCGAGTGCTGGGTCGGCTTGGTCTTTAACTCGCCTGCTGCGTTGATATAGGGCACCAAGGTCAAGTGCATAAATAACGTGCGCTGGCGGCCATAATTAATGGCCATTTGCCTGATGGCTTCAAGAAAAGGCAGGGATTCTATATCACCTACGGTACCGCCTATTTCCACCAGTGCGATTTCGGCGTCTCTGGCGCCCGCTTCGATACACCTGACGATCTCATCGGTCACGTGGGGAATCACCTGAACCGTACCCCCCAGATAATCGCCGCGCCGTTCCTTGCGAATCACATTTTCGTATATTTGACCGGTGGTAAAATTGTTGCTCCTTAGCATGGTGGTACGCACAAAGCGTTCATAATGGCCCAGGTCCAGGTCGGTCTCGGCACCGTCTGTGGTAACAAACACCTCACCATGCTGAAACGGACTCATGGTGCCCGGGTCGACATTGATATAGGGGTCCAATTTGAGCAAGGTGACGCGGATACCCCGGGCCTCAAGAATGGCGCCCAAAGAGGCCGCTGCGATGCCTTTGCCTAGTGAAGACACAACACCGCCAGTAATAAAAATGTACTTCGTCATTCGGGGTCAAACACTGTAGAGGGGGAGTCTGGACGATCCCCTGACGGGGCCGCAGTTTAGCAGAGGTGCCACAAAGGCTCAATCAATGCATCCATGTTCATAGCCAGTTCAACAAGACTCTACCGCGATAACCACGCCGCGACGATCAGGCGCGGCGGCAAAGTCGCGGCAGGTCCACAGGCCTGCCACCCCTGCCAAGATCTCACCGATGTAAATCAACGGGATCTGTTGTCGTTCCCAAGGGGGTATCCCCCTTTCTTGATAGAGTTTTTTGAGTGTGCGGCCCCCCTCACGTCCAGGCAGGTGACAGATTTCCCCGCCCTGCCGCCAACGCAGACTGACGCCCTCCGTGGGTAAATGACGCGGGTCTATTCCCATTCCAGAACGGTCTACTTTGGTTAACCGCAATCCCAACACTTTCATCACCATCGGGCCACGCAGGTCCCATCGGATCTGCTGTTCCACCCCTGGCAGATCAAAGTCCGGGACGATCACCAGGCAATCACGATAGCGGCGGATCGCATGCCCCTGCCAACGCACCACGGCACATCCAGACTCCCCATGTCCAATTACAGCTTGGAGGGTTTCATCAAGCAATACGGCATGGGGCGCCAAACCCACCGCGCACCGGCACCAGTAGCGAACAAGATTCTTTTGCCGTGGACGCACAAGGCCCGTCACCGCCTTGATAGACAACACCGGTGCCGTGGGCCGAAGCAGCCCACTATACCCACCCCGGCACAGAGCCAGATCGCCTCCGGCCAATTCATTGAGCAACTGCGTGGCCTCGGCACAATGGGATGCGCTACGTGTCAATACCTGGGCCACCTGGGGCCAACGCTCCTGGATAACAGGAAAAATGCGGTGACGAATGAAGTTGCGCGTGAAATCGATATTCTGGTTACTGCTGTCTTCAATCCAGCGCAATCCATGGGCTTGGGCGTAGTCCCATAGGGCTCGCCGGGAGCATCCAAGCAAAGGGCGTAGCAGTAATCCCACCCCGAATGAGCAACGCTGAGGCATAGCCGCCAGTCCCGGCACCCCCGAGCCACGCAATAACATTATCAACACGGTCTCAGCCTGGTCATCAAGATGGTGGGCGGTGACAACAATATCGCCCGACTCGAGGATTTTTTCCAGGCACGCATAGCGAGCTTGTCGGGCTACGGCCTCCAGACCCCCTCGCGCCCCCGGTCTGAGGGTGATGGAATGCACCTGGCAATCGACCGCAAGCTGATCGCATTGGGACTGGCAGTGGGTGGCCCAACTGCCGGATTGGGGATTGACACCATGATTGATATGCTGGGCCATAAGATTAAACCCCATGGACTCACGCAGTTCGCTTAGGGCATGGAGCAAAACATGGGAATCCATGCCACCGCTGTAGGCCACATGAACATGTGCGCCCATACCGACTCCCAACTGTTTTAGGTTTTCAGCGAGAGAGTCAATTGAAAAGCGGGTGCCGGATGGCATGCCTGGACCTGTTTGTGTTATCTAATTGACTCTCGCAAAGGCGCCAAGCACGCAAACCTCGGTGCCCCCTTGTGAGGCAGAATAATTAAGGAAATTCTGATCAATTGAACTTGAATCGCCAAGACGCCAAGAATTTTCTTTATACAATCAACATGCTATTAACTTGGCGACCTCGGTAACTGCTCCATGCGTTACTCTACCTCCTCCGTCCATGGAGTCGTTGGCGTCTTGGCGGTTGAGCGCATTAATCAGAGGTCCCTTAAATCTAGTCAACATGCAATTGGCCCTGTTGAGTCTTTCAACGTACCTCGTCTTCTGCCATCAATTGTCTTTGCCTTGGTGTACTTTGCGCGAGCATCAGATATCAAACATGACAGGACTAACCGCCTTGTTCGGCTTGGCCGAACCGGATCAAACGCTGATAGCGCATCTCCAAAAGCTCATCCACACTGAGCTGGCTCAATCGATCCAGATTGCTACTCAGGGCATTTTTCAAACTCACGGCAGTGGCCTCCGCATCACGGTGGGCACCCCCCAAGGGTTCGGCCACAACCTCGTCTACGAGCCGACGTGAATGCAGAATCTCAGCTGTGAGGCCCATGGCTTCGGCAGCCTCCGGGGCCTTGTCTGCGCTCTTCCATAAGATCGAAGCACAGCCCTCCGGTGAGATCACCGAATAGGTCGAATACTGCAACATCACCAAATGGTCACAGACCCCAATGGCCAGGGCACCCCCTGAGCCCCCCTCGCCGATCACGGTGGCAATGATTGGCGTTTTTAGATCGGTCATTTCGTACAAATTACGGGCGATGGCCTCGCTCTGCCCCCGCTCCTCTGCGCCCACACCGGGATAGGCCCCGGGTGTATCAATGAACGTAATCACCGGCAATTTGAAGCGTTCCGCCATCTTCATCAGGCGCAAGGCCTTGCGGTAACCTTCCGGTCTGGGCATGCCGAAATTTCTAAACAGCTTATCCTTGGTGTCCCGCCCCTTCTGATGCCCAATAATCATAACCGGGCGTCCGTCCAACCGGCCCAGCCCACCAATCAGGGCATGGTCATCGGCATAGCTGCGATCACCATGCAATTCCTGAAAATCGGTAATAAAACGTTGGATGTAATCGAGGCTAAAGGGGCGTTGGGGGTGGCGGGCCAGTTGAGAAACCTGCCAAGTAGTAAGTGATGAAAAAACGGACTCCGTCAGCTTGATACTCTTTTTTTTCAGCCTGGCAATCTCATCACCGATATTAAAATCCCCATCGACACTCACATGGCGTAATTCTTCTATCTTCGCCTCCAACTCGGCGATGGGTTGCTCAAACTCCAAATAGTTCAGGTTCATGTTAGCGAGACGATACTGCTGGTGTCGGTAATGTGTAGAAATAGATTGGACGCACTATATCAAATTCCGGCCCCGGAGTCGCAGACAGTCAAGTAGGCCGAACAAAATTAAACTTACAAAACAAGGTCATCTCTTTGCCACAGAGGCACAGAGCTCACGGAGAAAAGTGTGTAGTCTAATGTTGTCTGCATCATTATTCATGCTATATGTGAATAATAGGGTATACCCGGAACTATCAAGGCGGCCAATAACCACATCAATCAAGGTCATTCTCTGTGCTCTCCGTGCCTTCCAGGTGACAAATTTCTAAGTCATTGATTTATATGCTAGCTTAGAATCTTGTCACTTGTAGATCTGCGGCCGCGCAGCGGCATAAGAA
>DRJZ01000169.1 GCA_011052015.1 Acidiferrobacteraceae bacterium
TCTGGAGTAATCCAGGTGCCGGTTACACCGGTCTCATTGCGGGGCAGGGCACAGGCGCGTATCACCTTGTCGAAGTTGCGATCCAGGCTGACCTGGAACCGGCCCTGCCGCAAGGTCTTGCCCAGGCTGCGTGACACCTTGAGGGCCTGGGGAAACAGGACAGTGCGCGGGTCGGGAGACCACCACATAATAGGTTGACCTTCGCTGTACCACGGGAAGATGCCCCTGCGGTAGGCGGCCTGGAGTCGGGCGCTAGACAGGTCCCCTCCCACCGCCAACAGGCCATCTTTGTTCGCTTTTTCTAGCGGCGGGAAGCGCAGATCCTTGGGGTCCTGGGGCAGGGTGGCAATAGTCACTGTGCCTTCCTGTAAGGGGTGCGTTGGTCCAATGCCTTGATATAGTCACGCATCCCATGGTCTTCTTGTTGTAGGAAATCGGCAATGGCGGTGGCAAATTCGGGGTGGCGCAGCCAGTGGGCTGAATAGGTGGTGGTGGCTAAGAATCCCCGGCTCAGTTTGTGTTCACCTTGGGCACCGGCCTCAAAGCGTTTTAACTGTTGTTTGATGCAATATTCAATGGCTGCGTAGTAGCAGGTCTCAAAGTGTAGCGAGTGATAATCCCGTAGTGATCCCCAGTAGCGGCCATATAGAGTATCTTGCCCGCTAAGATTCAGGGCCATGGCCACCAACTTTGGTCCTTCATAGGCCACGGCCATGACGATATATTCCGGCATACTGCGACCGAGGGTATGAAAGAAGCGTCGTGATAAATAGGGGATGGCGCTGTGTCTTTGAATGGTGCCTAGATAAAATGCGTAGAATGCATCCCAATGCCGTTCGTCTAACTCTGATCCAGTTCGCATGTCCACGTGGATACCCGCCTCTTCGACCCGGCGTCGTTCACGTTTGATTTTTTTGCGCTTGCGGGCGCAGAACGCGTTGAGGAATTGGTCAAAGTCCTCATATCCTGGGTTATGCCAATGGAACTGATGGCCGATACGCGTTAACAGCCCTTGCTGTGCCAGATATTGATGGGTGGATTGTTGGGTAAACAGCCAGTGCAGAGAGGACACCCTGGAGTCTTCGGCATAGGTCTGTACCCCTTTAACGAGCGCAGACTTGATGGTTTGGTCGGGGTCGTCTTTTCCCGTCAGGAGTCGAGGGCCGGTGGCAGGGGTGAAGGGGATGGCGGCGACCAGCTTGGGGTAGTAGTTGAGACCGGAGCGGGCATAGGCATCGGCCCACGCCCAATCGAATACATATTCCCCATAGGAGTGGTCTTTGAGATAGAGCGGTACTGCCCCGATCAGGGTGTTGGCGTCTCTGTCTCCCGTGCTATCTTTCTGGTAGGCCACAAGATGTTGGGGGATCCAGCCATGGTGAGCACACACACAGTCACTGTCTTCCAGGGCGTTGAGGAACTCGTGGCGCGCAAAGGGGTAATCGGTCCCACACAATCGGTTCCACTGCGATGGGGGCAGTGTGGACAGCCTGTCGATTGTCTCCAGTCGCATAGGAAAAGTGTAACACTTAGCCAGCACAATTCTTTGCTTCTTCATACCCTATGCTCCACAATAGTGCTTTAAAAACTAAGGGCACTTCTATTATATAATTGATAATCCCTTCTCCCCCCGGGAGGAGGTGAGGATGAGGGGATAAATAATAGAAGTGCCCTTAAGTGAATGATCATGAATTTGCACCAATATCAGGCCGCCGGGCATGTGATTGCGCAATCCTCAACGGAAAGGGGACAGCGCATGGCGGGGGCTTTACAGGAAAATGACTGACGGCCTGAAGATTGCGCTGGGCCAGATTAATGTTCGGGTAGGCGATGTCGCAGGCAATGTAAGAAAAATCGCTGCCGCCCTGCAGCGGGCCCGGGATGAGTTGAATTGTGATCTGGTCGTATTCCCCGAACTCACGCTGACCGGCTACCCCCCGGAAGACCTGTTGTTACGGCCGGGTTTTCTTGCCTGTGCCGAACGGGGCCTTAATGCTCTGTGCCAACAGATCAGGGGTATCGACGTTATCGTCGGTCACCCCAGTTTGGAGAAAGACCTCTTATTTAATGCCGCGTCACTTATTCGCGATGGCGCCATCGTTGCCCGTTACCATAAACAACACTTGCCCAATTACGGCGTGTTCGATGAAGTGCGCTATTTCAAACCGGACCAACACCCCTGCATCGCCAGGGTCAAGGGGGTGCCCGTCGGCATTACTATCTGCGAGGATATTTGGGAGGACGGGCCGGTAAAGCGCTCGGTGGATGCGGGCGCGGCGTTGATTGTGAATTTGAATGCCTCCCCCTTTCATATTAACAAGGGCGATGAGCGGGATGCAGTAGTAGCCCGGCAGGCCCGGGGGCATGACGTTCCCATTGTCTACATCAATCTGGTGGGAGGGCAGGACGAACTGGTGTTTGACGGTGGGTCGTTTGTGACCGATCAAACCGGAACCGTGAGGCAACGTTGCCCACTATTTGAAGAAGCCCTGCAAGTCATTCAGTTCTGCAGTGACGGATCGATTATGGATTCGTTCCCCTCGACAGTTGACCTGCCGACCCCTGAAGAGAGTGTGTACCGCGCTATTGTTTTAGGGGTGCATGATTACGTAGAGAAAAATAGTTTCAGTGGCGTGGTTATCGGTCTATCCGGCGGCATCGACTCGGCCCTGGTGCTGGCCATTGCCGTGGATGCCCTGGGGGCAGACCGTGTCGAGGCGGTGCTTATGCCATCCCGCTATACCAGTGACATAAGCAACGAGGATGCCCAAGCCCAGGCTGATAAGCTAGATGTACAGACGAGTGTGGTGCCCATCGAACCCATGTTTCAGGCCTTTTTGGATGGGCTGAAAGATGAGTTTGCGGGCATGGCCGAAGGCACTACCGAGGAGAATCTCCAGGCCCGCTGCCGCGGCCTGATCCTCATGGCAATCTCGAATAAAAAACATAAGATGGTGTTGACCACCGGCAATAAGAGTGAGATGGCGGTGGGTTACGCCACCCTTTACGGTGACATGGCCGGGGGCTTTGCGGCGATCAAGGATGTACCCAAGACCCTGGTCTATCAACTGGTGCGCTATCGAAATGGGTTGTCCCAGGTGATCCCGGAGCGGGTGATCGAGAGGCCACCGTCCGCAGAATTGGCGCCGGATCAGAAGGATAGCGACTCCCTGCCGCCTTATACTGTGCTTGATGCTATTCTGGAGATGTACATCGAACAGGATTGTTCACCGATCCAGATTGTAGAGGCAGGGTATGAATCGGCGGATGTGGATCGGGTCGTGGCGCTAGTGGATCGAAATGAGTACAAGCGCCGCCAGGCCGCACCCGGCGTGCGTATCACTCGGCGCGCCTTTGGCCGGGATCGGCGTTATCCCATCACCAACGGCTATGCGCCGCGTAGTTAGTCCCCGGATTAGACGGATTAGAATGGCTGTATAACGTAAAAGCCACAAAGGCGCAGGAGGACGCGGAGAAAACATAAGGGCACTTCTATTCATAACTTAAAAGGAGAGATAGATGATGGTTAGCGTATTGAAAAATTCTGTTCACGTTGTTACCAGACCAAAAGCATTCGGACCGACGAAACAAGCATTTGAAATAAAAAACGATTCGGAAAAGGAAGTGACAGTCTTCCTTGAACGCTTGGGAAGTGAACACTTTAGGGTCTCCAATTCATGTCAGAAGTTAACTATGAAACCGGGCGCTTCGGCGCGGGCGCAGGTAGAGTTTTGTGCGCCAGAAAAAGGTTTTGTTATTACCCTGAGCGCTATCTTTAAGGCGGTTATTAATGTGTGGGCGCTTGAACAGGGAAAGGGGGTGAAGAAGGAGCTGGTAGACATACTAAATGTGACAGCAACAGGCCCCGGCTTCGTTTCGTTAGACAACCTGCATTGTTTTGACCCGGCAGGTTCATCTAAAGAACATCAAACTGGAAGGAGGGCAGGATAATGGCGGCGCCAACGATAACAATAAGCAGCGTTATACCGGGAACTTCTATATCGGCCAATACCGGTAGAGTCGAGTTTAGCTGGAGTGTAAGCGACACTCCTCCGGCTGCCGCTACAGCGGTCTGGGTGGGAGGAGGCAGACCGGGGTTAGACGTGTTGCCCGAAGGTGTATTTACAGACTGGGGCGGCGGGGCTTCCAACGTATTCCCTACTACAAGTGATACATTTACAATGGACGCTGGACGAACGTGGTCATTTGATATTGTTGCAATAAATGAAGACGGACAAACCGAAGACAGGGAAATATTATACTCCAAAATACCGGTTGGCTATCACGCTGCCACTGTCCCCGGTGCCCCGGTGAGGGAAAGTGATCTTAGGCTCATCCGAAGTTATTTGGAAGACATCGACCGCAGGTTAAATGACAACGTTCTTACGACTCTGCCGGGCTATATCGAAGAACATAATAGACGGATTCCGGATGACGATGCGGAATATCGCTTTCCTGCTTTCGGTGATATGGCTTATCTCAGCGGTGGAGTGGGCACGGGCAACCTTACCGATGATATTCTAAACGCCATGCGGGATGTGCTGATCTATATTAGTGCCAATACGCTGCCACGCGGTTATAGGCCAGGCACAATCACAGTTCCGGAGAGAGAGGCGCTATGTAGCAGTGGCGCCGTGTATGGTATATCTACCCGTGAGTGGGTTTCCATCTGCCGTGATATTGGCGCGAATGGCTTGACACTTCTCCATGAATTGTTTCACTACGCTTCCACTTCAAATAATGGGGATGAAACGAGGGCTTTCGCTATTTCCATGTGTGCGTACAATATTCTTCCTTGATGTAGTTAGCCACAGATTTTCAGGAAGGGCCGTTATTTAAAGAGCCTCGACAATAACCCCCGTTTTTGTTTGTCGGTTCCGCTCTTGAGATAGACGCTGTTGGGAAAGTTTTTCTTGAGCACCCGGGTGGTATCTGCGGCGAGTTTGTTGAGACCGATATTGAGGTAGGCGGTGGCCATCATGCCCAGGGCATCTTCCACTGCCGGGGCTCGTTGATAGTTTTCGATCACGTGTTTGCTGCGATTGATGACCGCCACATAGGCGCCACGGTCCATGTAATACTGTGCCACCCGGATATCATGCCGGGCCAGGGCATTGAGCAAATAGGCCATACGGTCAGCCGCGTCGATGGCATAGCGACTATTTGGATAGCGGTTCACCAATTCGCGAAATGATTCAAATGCGGCGCGTACCCCCTGGGGATCGCGGTCGCTGAGGTCCGGTTCACCGGCAAAGCGATCCAGAAATCCGCGTTTGGTGCTGAAGTGGGCCAGACCCTTTAAGTAATAGGTATAATCCACATTGGGATGGGTAGGATGCAGGCGTATGAAACGATCAGCTGCGGCGATGGCTGATTCAGGTTCGCCAAACTTGTAGTAGGCATAGGCGATCTCAATCTGTGCTTGCTGGGCGTAGCGTCCATAGGGGTAGCGGGCTTCCAGGCCCTCATAGTATTTGATGGCATCTTCGTAATCGCCATCATTGAGGGAATCCTTGCCAGCATTGTAAAATTGCTGTGCGGACCAGTCGTGGGTTTTGTCGTTCCCCTTGGGCAGCCAAGCACAATTGGTTAGAGAGAAGACAAAGAGTATGCCAATGAGGCCGTAAGATAATCGCATAAGTTTATTCCGTCGAACTGTTCCTAAAGTCGGGCAAGCATAACCTTATTTGGAAACGCGGTGAAGCAGTATTCTAATTAAAGAAGATCCTATGGACGACGAAGCACAGCCATTAAATGCCGAAATTCCCCAGGCCAGCGCTGGCCTACGGCTGGATCAGGCCCTGGCGGTTCTGTTTCCCCAGTTCTCCCGCAGTCAGATCCAGGCCTGGATTCGCGACCAGCGGGTGCGGGTGGATGGCCGTTTACTGCGCCAGCGTGACCCGGTGGCAGGTGGTGAGCAGATCGAGATACGGCAGCCGCCCCCCCAAGAGACACCCTGGCTGGCCCAGCCATTGGATCTCGACATCGTATTTGAAGATACCAGCCTGTTGGTGGTCAATAAGCCTCACGGCGTGGTGGTTCATCCGGGGGCCGGAAATCCAGACCGGACTTTGGTCAATGGTTTAATCCATTATGATCCCACCATGGGTCAGTTGCCCCGGGCGGGGATTGTCCACCGTTTGGATAAAGACACCTCTGGCCTGTTGGTGGTGGCCCGCAACGAAATGGCCCGTCGCAATCTTATCGACCAACTCAAGGAGCGCAGCCTCAAAAGACAATACCTGGCAGTCGTCAGGGGTGTTCTGGTTGCGGGGGGCACGGTAGAGGCTCCCATTGGCCGCCATCGCCGGGACCGCTTGCGCATGGCCGTGACCAGCGCGGGTAAGCCTGCGATCACACACTATCGGGTCAAGGCCCGCTATCGCGTCCACAGCCTGCTGCGATTGTCCCTGGAAACCGGTCGCACCCACCAAATTCGAGTGCATATGACCCATATTGACCACAGTATTGTCGGTGATCCGGTGTACGGTGGTCGGCTGGCGGTGCCTAAAGGCGCCGATTCTGCCTTGATCGAGTTATTGCGTGGATTTCGCCGCCAGGCATTGCATGCCGAGACCCTGGGTTTGGTGCACCCTGAATCGGGTGAGTCCATCCAGTGGAGTTGTCCACTGCCGGATGATATGCAGGCCCTGGTGACGGCCTTGGCGGCAGATGCAGACGTTTAGGCAGTGACTGGGGAGCTTAATATGACCGGAACTTCGGCTTCATTTATTTTTCCTGACTGGCCTGCTCCCAAATCTGTCAAGGCAGTGTGCACCACCCGTATGGGTGGTGTGAGTGCCCCACCCTATGACGCATTCAATTTCGCTGACCATGTGGGGGATAGTGTTGGGTCGGTGCAGGAAAATCGACGGCGTCTCGGTCAGCAACTGGGGTTGCCCGCCGAGCCGGTGTGGCTGCAACAGGTACATGGCGTTCAGGTCATTGATGCCAAACATGCTGTCGATAACAAGGCCGACGGTAGTTTTTGCGCCTCGGCTGCGGTGGTGTGCGTTGTGCTCACTGCGGATTGTTTGCCGGTGCTCTTGTGTGACCGCGACGCCGGGGTGGTGGCCGCGTTGCATGCCGGTTGGCGGGGTCTGGCGGCGGGGATTATCGAATCGGGCGTCACTGCCATGGGTTTACCTGGTGATTCTCTAATGGCATGGCTGGGCCCCGCTATAGGCCCTCAGGCGTTTGTTGTGGGTGATGAAGTGCGCGATGTCTTTATTCAGGCCAGCCCCCTCAGTCGCCATGCCTTTAAGGCCGTCAACAAGTCAGCGGACCCTATAGGTGTTTGGTTGGTCGATCTTTATGCCTTGGCCCGGCAGCGCCTCAATGCCCTGGGCGTGGAGGCGGTTTATGGGGGTGACGACTGTAGCTACACTGACGCCCGGAAGTTTTATTCCTATCGGCGGGACAAGACCTGCGGACGTATGGCGAGCTTGATCTGGATAGAACCATGATCGGGTTGGGGAACGGTTATAGGCGTTGTTACGCGGGAGCGCTGAATTCAACTAGCTTGCAAAGGCGCGAAGTCCGCAAAGAAATTCATTCGCACATAAAGGTCCGCAGAAATCGTAGGGTGGGTAATTGTGCCCACCGGGTAGCGGCCAAACATCCCGATAATATCATTGCCATGAGTCGCGTGGGCATGAATGCCCACCCTGCACGGGGCGATTTATGCAATGATTGGGTTAACAGTTCCTTCTCTCTGAGGGAGAGGGTATTAATAGAAGTGTTCTTAACAGTTTTTGTTGATAAGTAAAAATAACGATGACAACGCTTTATTGGATAATCAGTTTTACTTTTTTAGGAGCGGTGATCGGTGTGCTTGCTGCGGCAGGTGTGTTGATGCTGTCAGAGAAGATTGTTTCGCGGTTTCTGCCTCGGTTGGTGAGTTTTGCCATTGGTGCGTTATTGGGTACGGCCTTTTTGGGGTTGTTGCCCGATGCCCTGGAAGGTCGTGATCTGGAAGGTATCCATGCCATTACTGCCATTGTGCTTGCGGGTGTGTTGAGTTTCTTTTTGCTTGAAAAGATGCTGTTGTGGCGCCACTGTCATGCCGCCCATTGTGAGGCCCATTCCCACGGTCTAGAGGATGCACAAAAGGCCGCTACAGCAACCATGGTGTTGGTGGGGGACGGTATTCATAATCTCGTCGATGGCATTTTGATTGCGGCTGCCTTTCTTACCGACACTCATCTCGGTATCGTTACCACTTTTGCAGTGATCACTCATGAGATTCCCCAGGAAGTGGGCGACTTTGCCATTCTGCTGCATAGTGGCTATAGCAAGACACGGGCGCTGTTGTTCAATCTTCTGTCCAGCCTGACCACCATCGTCGGTGGCGTGGTAGCGTATTTTGCACTTTCACTGTCGACTCAGCTATTGCCCTATATATTGGCCGTGGCGGCATCCAGTTTTCTCTATATTGCTATGGCTGACCTTATACCTGGTCTTCACAAACGAACCGAGGCGCGTGCTACTGCGGAACAAGTGCTGTTAATACTCGTGGGCGCAAGTATCATCTACTGGGTACACTCTACGCTTCACTAAAGAAAATCAAAAATTGGGATACCGGAGTGGTCGATAAGGCTGTGAATCCAGGAGGGGTACGACTCCTTCACCGGCAGTTACCCGAACCGGGCGGTTGGCCCATTTCCCTGCAAACCACGGATAAATAAGGGTGTACATGGGCTACCATTTAAGCTTTACTTGATAAAGGTATCCCGATTTAGGTTAGGGGAGTTCTGATCAATTGAACTTGAACCGCCAAGACGCCAAGAACACCAAGCATTTCCTTTTGAAAAACAACAATCTATCTTAGTATGGTGATCTCGACAACTGCTCCATGCGTTGCTCTCGGCTTTGGCTCCAAGCGTCGCTCTACCTCCCCCATCCGTGGGGTCGTTGGCGCCTTGGCGGTTGAGCGTCATTTAGAAGTTCCCTGGTTTTGTTTCAGTTCGCAGTTGACCGTAGATTCTTAAATTAGACCGTCTACCCGTTAGATGTAAGATACAACAATGAAAAGAATCCGTTGGGCCCACATTTTCGCCGGATTAATAACAGCGGTGATTGTTTTTGCGTTCATTGCGGCGGTCCCTGCGGAGGATTGGTTGGTTGCCTGGCGTCATGGAACGATGTTTTGGGTGCTCGGCGGTTTCTTGGCGGCGGTGCTGGGATGGTTGATCTATTTTCTCCTTGGCAGGCCGGAACAACTGCGCATCGCCATCAAACAGGCAAAAGAAGAACTGCGAGAGCGTGAGGGACTTTTTCATAAACTATCGGAAGCCGCATTCGAGGGGTTTGTTATCGCCGAAAAAGGCAACATTCTGGAGGTGAGCCCTGAGTTTGCGCGGCTTTTCGGCTATGAGCCGTCAGAGATGATCGGCATGAACGCCACTGAGCTTGTGGTGCCGGACTGCCGCGACGTGGTAATGAAAAAAATTGCCCAAAATAATGAGCAGTCTTATGAGGCCGACGCAGTGAGAAAAGACGGCTCCACTTTTACATTAGAGGCACAGGGCACAATAGCCTTTTATTACGGCAAAACAGTAAGGATCACGGCAGTTCGAGATATTACCGAGCGCAAGTTGGTAGAAAAGGAACTAACAGAGCATAGGGAGAATTTGGAGGAACAGGTAACTTGGCGCACTGACCAGGTCAAGGAGCAGGCGCGCATCATTGACCAGATTCACGACTCGGTGATCTCTACCGACCTGGGTGGTTCTATCGTTAGTTGGAACAAGGGTGCGGAGCGGTTATTCGGCTATACTGTCAAGGAAGCCTTGGGTAGGCCTATTACCTTAATTTATTCACCCGACAAACTTCAATTCCGCCGGGACAGGATTATCGCACCGCTTATGGAAAAGGGCGGGCACGAGGTTGAGGTGTGCTTGCGGCGAAAAAACGGCGAGGATTTCTTTGCCCATATGTCATTATCCTTGCTCTACGACGAAGCCGGTAATACCAAAGGCATGATCGGCTACGCGATGGATATCACCGACAGAAAAAAAACGGAGATCGCCTTAGAGGCAGCCAAGGAGGAAGCGGAAAGGGCCAATCGCGCTAAATCGGAGTTTCTCTCCAACATGAGCCATGAACTGCGTACACCTATGAACGCCATACTCGGTTTTGGGCAATTACTTGAAATGGAAAAGGAGTCGTCCCTGACTCCGGTGCAGACGGAATATATCCAGGAAATACTCAAGGCGGGATATCACCTATTAGATCTCATCAACGATGTATTGGATCTGTCTAAGATCGAGTCCGGACACCTGGAGTTGAAAGTTGAGACTCTCAATGTGTCTCAATTGGTGGCCGAGTGCATTGCGCAGATTGTAAGTACCTTAGCCCATACCGGACAAATCAGCGTGGACAATCGAGCCGTGGATCCGGCGCTATATTTGCACGCCGACCAAACGCGATTCCGGCAGATTCTGATCAACCTGCTCAGTAACGCGGTGAAATACAACCGGGAAGGCGGTACCGTGACCGTTGATAATACGGTCGGGCCGGAAGGCCGGGTGCGTATCAGCGTTACCGATACCGGCAAAGGTATCGCGAAAGAGCAACTGGAAAAACTATTCCATCCTTTTGAGCGTTTGGAAGCCAAGAACAGCCTTATTGAAGGATCCGGTATTGGTCTGTCCGTAGCAAAACGATTAGTCGATGCCATGGGAGGTGCGATCGGTGTGGAAAGCACCCTGGGTAAGGGCAGTACCTTTTGGTTCGAGCTTCCCATGGCGCCGGTCTAATGAATGAAGAACGTGAAGAAAGGATTTCCACCTATTGCCGATGAAAGGGCAACGGTTTTGATCTTGGGTACAATGCCTAGCGAGGAATCGTTGAGAAAAAAAGAATACTATGGAAATCCACGAAACACATTTTGGGAAATAATGGCTAGATTACTGGAGTTTGAATATACCGCGATCTACGAAGTAAGAACGAGAACATTAAGAAACAATAAAATTGCGTTATGGGACGTCATGCAGGCTTGTGAAAGGCAAGGAAGTCTTGATTCGGCGATAATTGATAGCACTATAGCTGAAAATGATTTCATTTCTTTTTATCGTGGTCACCCAAATATTAGACATGTGTTTTTCAACGGCACAAAGGCTGAAAAAGAATACCACAAGCGCGTTCTTCCAGGGCTGCCTGATGAAGTAAAGGGGATTGAGTATTCCAGGCTTCCCTCTACAAGCCCGGCGATGGCGCGTTTATCGTTTGATGCAAAATTGTTGGAGTGGTCAAATATCAAGAAGAAGCAGAAACAAGTAAAATTCGCCAAAACTAAGCGTTAAAGGGATCAATGACGAATGGCTCTAATTAAACCCGAATCGCCAAGGTCGCGGTGGGGCGTCATTCAGAGGTCCCCTTGTTTGTAAAATTACATCCGCACCCGTCCGGCCTTTATCAATCTGTCCACCTCATCGGGTCCATAAGGCACCAACTCAATGAAAGGGGGCACGTCTGAATCCCGAATCGATCTAAATCGCATCATGGTCTGGCACATCTTGGTTTCGATGATGCCGCGTGTGTCCAGGTCGGCGACGCGGTCGACGATGGATTTGTGTTTCGGATAATTCTTCTTGGCGAAGAAATCGATTTCCGGGCCATGCAATACCAAGGTAAAGGCCGGTCCATCGCGGGGTAGTTTGTTTTTTTTATGTAGATATTCTACCCGATCAAGCAAGGCCTCCAGGTCAGCTTGACTATGTACGCTCACATCCAGCACATATCGAGATACTAGTAGTTCCGGGTTGAGTTGTTCGAGACGTATCTGGGCGCTGGGCGGTTTTATGTTGGGTACTTCCTTCTGGTCGGCAGATTGGCTATAGGCCCAGTAGCCACCCAGTATTGATATCAAAACAACCGCACTGATGGTTTTATACATGGTTACTCAACGGGTAGTGCCAAATTATAATGGATTCGAATTATATCGTGTTTTCAATGGTGCTGTTAACCGTTGGCGGTAGGAGCGGTCTTCTTACTAACGTACTCGTTAGTAAGTTCGCGATGTTACTCGCTGGTGCTAAATCCTGTTTAGATTGCCTGCCGAAAGCGTTTGCTACGATTTAAGGTTTTTGGGTGGGTAGATAAGTAGCTGGGTATATTCGTGTCGCCATGTGCCTTTTCGAGGCGCTCCAGAATGTTGGCAAAGCTCTCCAGGGGGATGTTGTGGAGGCGCATCACTTCCATGATACTGCCTGAAGCCGAGCCACGATCACCGTTTGAGAGCGTGGTTAAACTCCCAGAAAATTTGGGCGCCTATTTCAAGTTCGGGGTTTTGGGCTGGGTGGTGGCGTTGTTGCTGGTGTGGCTCGTGATACGCATACTGGATAGAAGGCATGACGCCTAACTGGACGATTCTCTTTTGGGGATGCACTGTCGGTGTGATCAATATCAGGGCGCTTCTTACAGCATTTTTTACCACAGAGGGCACGGAGGACTCAGAGTAGCAACACGTCTTTCCCTCTGTGACCCCGTGCCCTTCCAGGTGACAAATTTCTAAGTCATTGATTTATATGCTAGCTTAGAATCTTGTCACTTGTAGATCTGCGGCCGCGCAGCGGCATAA
>DRJZ01000170.1 GCA_011052015.1 Acidiferrobacteraceae bacterium
TAGTAGGCCAGGGAAAACCACCAGGACAGTTCGTATAGATAGTCGAAGGTGTGTTCATATTCACCCACCGGTGTTACTTCCAGTTTCACCCGCGCCTGTTTTCCGTCCAACCCGTCGATAATGCCTACGGCCAACGCCACCATGATGCCCCAGGCTAGCAGACCTTGGGAAAATAGAAATGTGGCAGTGTAAGCTACGATGTTACAAAAAATAGTGATTTGATTGGGGCTAATAGGCAGTTTGCACAAGTGTTGGATAAGGAATATCTCTATGGGCGCATGTAGCAAGGCCGGAAAATCCATAGACTCTTTTTTGGATGCATCCAGGATTGTCTCTGTGGCGACTTGCCGCAGTTTAGGGTCCAGCGCAGGAAACCAGTAGGGCCTCAATTCGCGCCGTTGAGAGTCCAAGTAAGTAGTTTGTTCCGACACGTCCAGGGCCTTGACCTGTTCGTTAAACAATCCCGACTGGATAAAAGACAAAAAGGAACCGGTTTGCAATGTGAGCCAGGCGCGGTCTACGCACACGGGGCCGCATAATATGCCCTGCGCTGACAGATATTGGGGGTCTGGTAAAACGTTGAGATAATCAGGTGGTTGTGAGTCTACCAGGGCGGTAGGGCTTGTCCCTTGTGCCAGATTGCGAATCAGTCGTGTGTCATAAATTCCCGGGTGTGGGACGATGAGCACCGGATCCGATCCGTTGGTGTTCGAGACGTCTGTGCAGTGTTGTTCGAGGATTGACACCCATGTTTTCATTTGCTCTGGATGGCTAAGCTCAACGATAGAGATCTTGAGTTGCTTGCGCGGCCAGGCCCGTCTTTTCACCACCCGATGGTATGGGCCAGGGGTCGATGTGATGATAATGGCTTGTTTGATACCGCTACAATGGAGGCTGCGCAGCAGCCGGTCGATGATGGTTAGCCCACAAATTTCTTCCAGGAATCGTGGGTCGTTGGCAATTATCAGTGCGTCCATAGGCTGGCGAATCACCAATAATGCATAAGCCCTACCATTACCCACAAATTTTTCCGAAGAACCTTGTTTCTTTCCATTTTCAGGCTGCTTCGGTCTTGGTTGGCCGGGGGGGAGCGGAAGCAGCAAAGGATGCAGCCTGTCCAAAACCATGTTGTGGGCCGCTGCCTTTATTCTCCAACCACTGTAATAAGGCGGGTAGCATGGTCAGTGAGCTGACCAAGCTGGTGCCCAATCCGATGCAGGCCAGGATCCCGAGGGATTGCAGCCCGGGATTGGCGGCAGACAGCATGCCGGCAAATCCAAATAAGGTGGTCAGTGTGGTGATTGCGACCGCCCAGCCGGTGGTACGAATCACATGCCGCAGGCTGCGAGACCCCTCTTCCTCGTAGCGATGGAAAATATGGATGGCGCTGTCCACGCCGATGCCAAGGATGGCGGGTAATACCACCATATTGAAAATGGACAGACGAATGTCGAAGATTCCCATGATGCCTACCATCATGATGGTGCCGGACACGACCGGGAACATCACGATAAATACTTTACGTAGGCTACGGAAATTGATCAGCAGTACCAACAGGATAACAATAATGACCGCAAACATCGCGATGGTCGCGTCATTGCGCATGAGATCCCGCATGTCTACAAAAACCAACGCATCGGTGGCAGGGTAATAGGTTTTACCGTTGACCGTCAGTTCCCGGATATCATCGGAGAAGGCCTTGGCTTGGGCCGAGTCGGACATCGAAACGCTATTGTAGATGTAAACGAGATAGCCGCCCGATCCGGGTAGGCCGGTATAGACTCGTCGTAGCGCGGAAGGTAAATCGCGTGCGCTCAGGCGATCTATATCAAGATAGTCAATGATATCTGCGAGTTTGGCTCGCTGCTCCGCATTGATGTAATCCTTGATCTCATCGGTATTGCGCTTGATATTGCCTATGATTTCGAGACGCTCGTCCTGCTCCTGCTTGTTAGGCACCACGGTGTAGATAGATTTCACCTTTTTGATGGTCGGGGAATCCAGGTCTGTGGCAATCTTGTTTTCCAGGTATTTCACCAAGGCAGTCACTTCTTCCAGGGTAGGAACAAAAACGACTGCCCGGTCGGTGCTTAAGGAGAAGACCTTATCAATCTTTTTCTTAACTGCTTGGTACGCAGGAATTTTTGCGCTTAGTTTCTTGAAGTCATCCTCGTACTGAATATTAGTGGCATAGAATAGTGAGACACCCAGTATTGCCAGCATGACAAATAGGATAATTCGTGGTTTTGGGATACCTTCGCGGGTGATATTACATACATCTACCTGGGGCACGCCCACACGGTACAGACCCACGCGCTCGGCCAACAACATAATCGCGGGAAACACCAAATACATGGATAGAAAGATGAGAGCCACGCCGGTGCCGGCGATAAATCCAAACTCAAAGAACGCCCGAAAATCAGTGATCAACAGGGCATAGAACCCGGCAATTGTTGTGAGTGCGGCCACAAAGGATGCCATGCCGGTACGACGAAAAACGATTGTTAGGGCTTCTTCCAGGGAGCCGCCACAGCGCCGGACTTCATCATAGCGAGTGAGGTTGTGTATGCCGAAGTCGATTCCCAGGCCAAACAGCACCACCACCAAAAATACAGTAACCAGGTTAAGTCCACCCAAGACCAGTTGGGTGATGCCGAAGGTCCATAGAATACCCATGACCAAGGGCAAGCCGATATAGAGAATCGAAAACAGACGACGATAATAAAAAGCAAGAAGCAATAAAATTGCACTTATGGACCACAAGCCGCTGCTACTTAAATCTTGCATGGCGGCGTCAAATTGCGTTACACGACCTTTAAGTCGGCCTCCGATATCGACTTGCATGCGCGGGTGGTACTTGCTGGGATCAATTTTATCAATAAGCTTGCGAAGATCGTTGATCAAATGGCGGGAAAATCCAATATCATTGGTTTCTCCCCGCGGCCAAACCAGAAGGATGGAAATTTGGCCATCATCGCTTTGAAATACCCGCTCGGAGGATCGGGCCACGTTACGACGGCCCCGGGTTTTTTGGTACTTATCTTCAATGTCGTCAAATTCCAACGGTGGCGGGCCCGTCATGGGATTGCCCTTGCGCACTCGCTTGGATGATGCTTTGGCCGTAGGATTTGTGATTGGGGCCGTGGACTTTGTATTGCCCGTATTTTTTGAGGCACTGTTTTTGCGAATACTGATTTTGACCTCAGTGTTGTCCTCAAGGGTAATTTTGGGGTGATGTTTTTCATAATCGATTCGGGCGTCAATGCGACGCTGAATCTCCTTGAGATCCGTGGTTTCCATATAGAGTAGTTTGTGACGCTGAAAGACGGATGTATCTTCGGTGAACTCCGCTGAGCTGACCCACGGAAACTTGAGCACTTGTTTGCGCAGTTCACGCAGAAAGCGAATGGCGGCATCGGGGTCTGGTGAATCTACCACCACCATGGCATTGCTGAAGCTACCGGTTTTTTCCATAACCCGGTTTAGATTTTCAATGCTGGCCACGCCATCGGGCATGAGTGCAAAAATATTGGTGTTGAGTTTCAGGCCAACTGCCAACTGGAATGATGCCGCTGACACGGCAAAGGCGGCAACAATGATGATGATGTAGTAGCGCATGATCCAACGCGAGAGTGCGCTGGCCAGGCTGTCCATTAACGCATTCGTAGCTGCCTTGACACTTTTTTCGCCGCTGCTATCAGTAAGCTTGTTACTCATGGACGCAAGTTCTTTATGTGTTCGGGGAGTATGTCTGCGGGCCGGGCTTTGAGTATGTAAGGTGTATTGATAATGACCGCGAGCAGCCACAGACTGACGCCGACCGCCAGCATCCAGGGGATGACATAGGCCAGACCTATAATACCGAGCAGCGCAAAGATAAATGCATAGGCATCGCGTTTAAAAAATTTTTCAACAACGGTTATAATGGTTTGCGTACGTGGATATGCGGCCAGTCTGTTGACGAGAGCTTGTCCAACGACATCAAAACTACCCCCGCCGGGACCAAAGTAGACCAATAGTGAAAGCAGTGTGATGGCGGCACTCGACACCGCTACCAGATAAATTCCCAGATGCAAATAGTTTGGACCGTATTGCAGATGTAGCGCAGACATGAGGCCGATAATAAACAGTAAATTGGTGGCCATATCTACGCTGGTGTCCCAGGCCGCACCGCGGGTGCTGGCCAAATATTTTACCCGGGCAATCTCACCGTCCATACCATCGGCCACCGAGGCCACCTGAAACAGTATACAGCCCAGTATCAGGCTGTAGGATTGACCGCCGATGAAGGCCAGGAACATGGCTATGCCGAAAAAGGCGGTGACCCAGGTTAGCTGCATCGGTGAGATATTGAACGGAGCCAGTTGCCGACTTAAGGACGTTGATAAGGGGCGATTGAAATAACGGGATATATAACCGTCAGATTTTTTGGTCAATCTGCGAAAGAGTTGTTTTTCTACCTTAGCCACATCTGTGGCGGTCACAATCGACCCATAGTAGGCCGCATGATTAAATTTATTCGTGGCCCGTGGGTGAGCGATTGAGGCAATCTGCCTGTATAGACCTTCTGTTGTGATGGAGTTTGATTGGGCCAGGGTAACGAGCACATGACTCAGGTGGGCGACGTCCAGTAGCATGTGGTCATGGTCGTTGGCCCCACAGGAATAAGACAGGATTTCGTCAGGGCCGCAAGGGTCCTGGAGCAGGGCCTTTATCCATGCGGGGGTGACTGCGCCGTCGGTATGCAGGAGCAATATCCTGTCGCCGTTAAGAGTTCCCTTGCAGTGGTCGACCCACTGCGGCGCGCTGGACAGGTTCAAGGATAATTTTGGGTTACGGGACTGGATCTGTTGCAGGGCCGGTGCCAACTCGGTTATGGCCAGATCAGATAAGATTGTCACTTTGCCCACGCCAATGCTGGTAGCGGCAAGCACATTGCGGACGAGCAGTGGCAATCCGGCCACCGGTCGAAGTGGTGAGCGTGTGGTAATGATCAGGACATGTAGTGAAGCGGTATTCATAAACAGGGAAGCACAGGTTAAACAAACGGGTCAGTCAATCATGTTTTATGGACCTTACACCCATAGACGTGGCAGGTCATTGCCGGCTCCCTGGGACGCGGGGCGCATACTATCTGAGGATTTGAAGTGGATTGCAAGGTGCTAACGGGGATTGATCTGAACATATTCCACCAGGGCCCTACCGTCCAGGGTCTGGGAGCCTCCGTTGTGACTCAGGCGCAATTGATAATTGGCCCGGTAGCGGGATTGTACCGGCGCCGAAAACGCCCCGATAAACAGACGGTCAAGGATCCCCATGTTGGCCAACACGTCAAACCGGTGCAGCAACGGGTTTAAATGCAGGGTACCTGTCAGTTGGTAGTCCCCAGCGGTGGCGCTCAGGGTAAAACTTTGGGGGATGTCCTTAGGGTGGGATTGGCCGTCGTTGGGCCAAACCGGTTCTATGTTGACCGCACCAAACTGATGCCGCACCCGGCCATTAACCCAAAGGGCCATACGGGGCCGCCACTGGCCGTCGGTGGTCTTGATCAGGTCGGCCGTCAGGCGATGAGACTCAGACCCCAGGGTGGTCAGGCGCAGACGATCAGTGGCCAATTTGTAGATTCCGGTGCTGGTCACGTAGCGCAGGGCAAAACCTTGTCCACCCGTCAACAGACGCCAGCTTTCATTGCCCCCTCCGCCGCTATCTTTACCGGGTCGGTAACGCCCTGTGGCGGTAAGGTAGGGGGCGTAGAACATCAGATCTTGATATATCTCGCCGTCGGGTTCAGACAGGCTCACTCGATTGCCCTGCCAGGGCGTACCGATGGCATTGAAATTAATATCGATTTCGGCGGTGTTGTTTTTTAGGTGGATTCGATACTTGTGTCCAGACCCCTCTACGTAGTGTTTAGCGATACCTATGCGATTAGGACCCGAGACTCCCTCCCATTGTTTTCGCTTACGGCCGTTCTTGATGACATAGGTATGGCCATCCGGGGTAGTGAAAGTGGCGACCATGATGCCACGATGATTCCCGGGCCCCATGCTGCTAATCATAAAATGGCTTACGAGTAAGCTGCCGTCATCGAAACGGATAAAATGTTCCCAGCCTTCTGCATAATCATCTGCTGCCAACAGCAGTGGTTGGAACAGGGGTTGTGTTGCCAACGTGCGGGTTTGTGCTGCTAGTGGGGCCGACACCACCAATAGACCTATGACCAGGCCCAAGGACAGATTGGGGAGGGTCATGACAAAACGCCACACCGAGGGATGAATCATCTTGGTAGCGGTGTGTGAGCCTAGTCGATCAGGCCCAATTTGCGGCCCACCGTGGCAAAGGTCTCAAGGATATGATCGAGCTGCGCGGTGCTATGGGTGGCCATATAGCTGGTGCGAATCAGGGCCATGCCCGGGGGGACGGCGGGGGGCCAGACCGGGCTGGCAAACACACCGCCATCAAAGAGCCCGCGCCACATGGCCAGCACCTTTTTTTCGTCGCCCACCATCACCGGGATGATGGGGGTCTGGGTATTGCCAATATCGAATCCCAACTCGCGAAACCCCTGGGCCATCTTGCGGGTGTTGTCCCACAGATGTTGTCGCCGCTCGGGTTCGTTCTCGACAATTTCCAGTGCCGCCGTAGCAGCGGCCACATTGGCTGGCGGCAGGCTGGCAGAAAACATGAGCGATCGGGCGGTGTGTTTTAAATAATGAATCACGTCTGCATCGGCGGCAAGAAACCCGCCGACGGTGGCCAGTGACTTGCTGTTGGTGCCCATGATCAGATCGACTTCAGACTCCATGTCGAAGTGCTCAGCAGTGCCGCGGCCATCTTTACCCAACACACCGATACCGTGAGCGTCATCCACCATGACCCGGGCGCCATAGCGTTTGGCTACTTCGTTGAGCTTAGGCAGATCAACGATGTCACCCTCCATACTAAAGACACCATCGACAACGATCAGCGCCGCCTGGTCGCTGTGGGTGGCGAGTATGTGTTCCAGGTTGGCCATATCGTTGTGACGAAAACGGCGTATGGCGCCAAATGACAAACGACATCCATCGAAGATGCTGGCGTGATTTAATTTATCGATGACCACGATATCGGGTTTACCCACCAGTGCCGAGATGGCGCCCAGATTGGCCTGAAATCCAGTGGGGAATACAATCGCCGCTTCCTGGCGCAGAAAATCCGCCAGTCGTTCCTCCAGTTCCTCGTGTAAGGACAGGGTGCCGTTTAAAAACCGAGACCCGGCGCAGCCAGTGCCAAAGCGTTGTATTGCAGCGATGGCGGCCTCTTTTACCTTGGGATGACTGGTTAGACCCAGGTAATCGTTAGAGCCGGCCATCACTAGGCTGCGGCCTTTGATGCTGACCTCAGGGCCTTGACCGCTCTCAATGCAATGAAAAAATGGATACACCCCGGCAGCCATAATTTCCTTGGCGCGCGTAAACGTACGGCATTTTTCAAAGACGTCTGGTGATGTGCCTTTGTTGTGGGCTTTTACTTCAGGTTCAAGCCCGGCTTGTTGTGGGTAACCACCCTTCTGTTTCATACCATGCCACTGTTTGTTCTAATCCGGCGCGTAGGCCAAATTGGGGATTGAAATCCAGATCTGCCATAGCCCTGGATGCATCACAGGCCCATCGGCCTTCCAGTAACTCTGCAACGCGGGCACGGGATAATATGCTGGTGCGCCTGCAAAGGCGACCCTGAGTTTCGGCGGCTATCGCCATACCGTGCAGTATCCAACTCGGCAGGTGCACCGACCGTGCGCACCGCCCCACTGCATTCTGGCACGCCAATTCCACCTCGTTCCAGGGGTAGGGCCTGGGGTCTGCCAGAAAGTAGATACTACCACTGCCAAGGGCTTGTGTTGCCGCAGCCATGATCCCTGATACCAGATCCTTCACATAGCACATACTGACAGTCCGCTCGAAGTGGCCGAAATTGACTAAAAGCCCCCGCTTAACCCAGCGCACATACTCCAGAAAATCCCGATCCCGGGGCCCGAACACCGTACTCGGCCGTATGATCACCGAGTGCAGTGAGTCCTTGAGTTTAACTATCTCCTGCTCTGCCTGGAGCTTGCTTTGTCCGTAGGCAGTAATCGGACGGGGGCTGTCGGTCTCCTTGCTGGGGTGCCCGTCACGGGCCGGACCCGCCGCCGCCTGGCTCGACACCAGGACAAAGCGTTTAAGCTCGGGATTGTTGGCGACACAGGCGTGGGCCATATTATAAGTGCCCTGGGTATTATTCAGGTAATAGTCTTGCTGGCGCCGGGCCCGGGTCACACCAGCAAGGTGGAATACCCAATCCATTCTCGCGACGGCGGTACTCAGGGACGCTGGATCGGTACAGTCTCCGATATGGTGCTCCACCGCCAAACCCTCTAACCAGCCTGGTCGGGAACTCGATCGCAACAGGCAGCGTACTTCGTGACCACCGGCTATCAAGGCCTCCACCAGATGACTGCCGATAAAACCACTTCCCCCTGTTACCAGTACGCGCATCGACGCTAACCCCATTTTTCCGGGTCGCCACTGTATCGGGGTGTTCCAGGAACAGCAAGGGACAGGGCGGTAGCCCAGACGAATTACATTGGTTTTTCGATTCTATTTCGATTACCGTTGCCCGGCCCCACCTTAATGGCCAGTAACCATGCCCGAAACCTCATCTTCCCAATCGGTATTCCGCACCCAAGAGATTGAAGACCCATCTAATCGATATTTCATTCACCCCTTGAGCCATGAGGCGGCCAAGCTATTTGCCAGGCTGGGTATTAGCCCCAACACGGTTTCGATATTGGGCGTGCCTTTTGGTCTGGCCGCAGCGTTTTTAATTTTTGATTATGGGTCCAAGCTCAATGTGATTGCGGCCTTTCTCTTGTTGGGCGTCTGGCATGTCCTGGATGGCGCCGATGGACAGCTCGCGCGGATGACCGGCAAGACCTCAGAATTGGGCAAGATCATTGACGGGATTTGCGATTATCTCGTCTATATCAGCGTCTACGGCGCAATGGCTTTGGTGCTGGCCCAACAGTGGGGACCCATTGCCTGGGTGCTGGCCTTGGCCGCCGGTCTGAGCCATGCTTTCCAAGGCAGCCTGTACGAATTTTATCGTTACGAATATGACCATTGGGTGAATGATATGTCGTCACGCCGTGTGCCGACTCTGGCGCAGGCACGAAAGGAGTATCAGACTCAATCGGGTCCCAAAGCTATTCTGGCATGGGGGCACTATGTTTATGTCAGGGCACAGTATTTAGGCGCCAGCGGCCGTGAGGAACTCAGACAGGCTATGGGGCAGTCTCTTGATCGCGCCACACCGGGTGAGGTGGTCGCCATCCGTACCCAGTACCGTGAGTTTAATCTAAATGCAGTTCGTAAATGGTCGATCCTGAATTCAAATAAGCGAACCTTTGCCATATTGGTTTTTAACATAACGGTGGGTCCCTTGTATTATTTCTTATTCGAAGTGATTGTGCTCAATTTAGCCATGGTATGGTGTGGCTTGGACCAGGCACGCCGGGATGGTGCGCTCCTGGAGGAATTGAAAAGAGCTTAGCCGATGATATCTATCCCGAGTCGCAAGATTTTTCATCCGTGATCTGTTGGTGTCATGAATCAACAAAATACAGCTGCGACCGCCGAACCCACGATAAGCGAACTGAGAAAATCGTTGGGAGATTTATTTGCACCCCAACCCGTGTTGTACTGGGTTGATTTTTTGGCAAGCGCGTCCCTGGGTTGGGCCGGCTATGGTTATGCTCTACAGCTTTCGATGGGATCCGGGCTGTGGATGATGGTGACGCTGGTATCCGCGCTGGCCTTGTATCGGGCGGTCATCTTTACTCATGAACTCACCCATTTGCGGCCCAAGGCCATCCCCGGTTTTTCTCTGGTATGGAATGCCCTGTGTGGTATTCCCTTGATGGTGCCCTCGTTTATGTATCGGCGAGTGCACATGGCCCACCATGTTAAAACCAAATACGGCACCAAGGAGGATGGCGAGTATCTGGCTTTCGCCAACAAGCACCCGGCGCAAATATTGATTTATCTGCTTTCAAGTTTCTTGTTACCGCCCTTGGCGGCGACTCGTTTTATAGTATTGGCGCCTTTGTCTTTGGTAATTCCCTCACTGCGGCGTTGGCTGGCAGCGCACGGTTCTTCATTGAGCATTGATCCTGGCTATATTCGTCCCATCGCCGGTGCAGATGAATTATTGTCCTGGCGCGTGCAAGAGGCTGCCGCCAGCGTGTTGGGAATGGCCGTCATCGGCGCCCTGGTGTTCGATCTGTTGCCGATGGCGGTACTTTTTCAATGGTATCTTATCAGCGTATTGATATTAACAATGAATGCCCTGCGTACCTTGGGCGCCCACCACTATCGTAACGCCAATGGCAAAATGAGTTTTGTCCAACAGATTCAAGATTCGGTCAATGTCACCGGCCAACCCTTGTTGATGATTTTACTGGCGCCTTTGGGGATGCGTTACCACGCTTTGCATCATTTATTTCCCACCTTACCCTACCATGCCTTGGGCAAGTCCCACCGCCACCTGATGAAGGCCTTGCCTGAGGGGTCTTGGTATGCGCAGGTCAACTGCCACTCGCTATGGCAACCGCTGTTGCAGTTGTGGCGCGAGGCGCGTCATCATCAGAGCCAGAAGGCGCGAGTTTGAACCGGCCCCAGTTGGTTTTGGTGATCGATTGGTTGGGTCGAGTCAAAGTCTTTCTAACGCATCCTGTAGGTGATGGTGGAGTGCCGTTAACCGGCTGGCCTTGTCGTCCTCCAGATGGATCCGTAGCACACGGCGCTGGCGCCGTTGCAGCACCTGAAAATCTCCCAGGGCCTGGGCCTTATACAGTTGACCAAAACTGTAAGGCGCCTGGGGGATGTCCACATCGGTGTAACTTTTTGTAATGATTTGTATAAAGACACCGCGGTTGGCGCCGCCTTTGTGGAACTGCCCGGTGGAGTGCAGATAGCGGGGTCCAAAACCGAGTGTGGTGGCGATGCGCAATCGGTTGCGCAAGAGCAGGCGAATTTTATTCAGGGCCTTTTCGTGTCTTGGATGCAGGTAGGCCAGAAGCGCCAGGTAATCACCGGGTTGGATGGTGGCCAAAAACTGGTCCAGGGTGTCCTCGAAACCAAGTGGTAGATCACCGGGGATGCGTGTCGTGTATAGCCCAACACCCTCTCGTTGGGCCACCGGCTGCGGTGAAGATTGCCGGTTGTCTGCTGTTAACGGATTTAGCAGTGCATGGGTGGTGTCTTTGCTTTCGGTTACATTGGGTTCATCGAAGGGGTTGACCCCCAAAATAGCGCCAGCGGTGGCGGTGGCGATTTCCCAACGAAAAAATTCGGCACCCAGGTCGTAGTGGTCGGCTAAGGTCCAACTGATTACGGGATGCTTGCTAGCTACCAGCGATCGTAGTTGGTGGGGACCTAGGGCCGGGGTGTCAGCGGCTAGGGTAATGGCCACGAATACCCGGTCATTACCGTAATCCTGTGTTCGGCCCAGGGACTCGTCACCGATAGGGAGTATGCCCACCCCTTCTTTGCCGGTACTTTCGGCGACAAGTTGTTCTATCCATGCACCCAATGAAGCCAGGGAGGGAGACAACAGTAAGGTCAGTTTATCCCGCCCCCGCCGCGCCAGCACCGCAAGCAGTGTCCCCAGGTAGACCCCAGGATTGAGTGCGGGGGCGACCTTGGGCCCGCAGCGTTGTGATAGGTTTTCTGCCCGGTCTAACAATAATCCAAGATTGATGCCGAGTAGAGCCGCCGGGACCAATCCAAAATAACTCAATGCCGAGTAGCGGCCCCCAATATCCGCTGGGTTGGAAAAGACGTATCGAAATACTTGCTTCATGGCGAGCCGCTCCAGAGGTGTTCCGGGGTCGGTGATGGCAATAAACTGCTGGTTAGGTTGGGCAACGCCTTGCCGGCGTAGTTGGGCCTCAAACACCCGAAACAAAGACAGGGTTTCGGTGGTGGCACCGGATTTGCTGGATACGATAAACAGGCTCTTTTCAAGCGTACTACGTTTCAGGGTTTCGGTGATGACGTCAGGGTTGGAGCTATCCAGGACATGGAGCCTAAGGTAACCGGCCTGGGGCCCGAAGCTGGCACCGAAGACCTCGGGTGCCAGACTGGAGCCACCCATACCGAGCAAGATGGCATCGGTAAAACCGGCTTGGCGAACCTCATTGACAAATGTGGTGATATGGGGGAGCTGTTTACGCATGCCCGATGGTGCGGTGAGCCAACCGAGCCGATGGCCAATGGTTTTACGATGATCCGCATCCGGCTTCCATAGGGTGGTATCCCGGTCCCACAGTCGTTGCACGAATTTTTCGTCGGCCAGGTGTATCAGAGTGCTGTGGGCTGCAGCCTCGGCATTGCCGATATGTAGTTTAAGGTGTTTGTTAGTCATTGGAGGTGAGTTGCCGAACTTCAATTATTGCCTGTAGCAAAAGATGTGTCGTGGAATCGGTCTATTGATCCTTGAGCCAGTCCTGAGGTTTGAGAAAGGTCTCATACAATTCGGCTTCGGGTGAGCCCGCTAAAGGTTGCCATTGATAGCGCCAACTAACCAGTGGGGGTAAAGACATGAGTATGGACTCTGTGCGGCCGCCGGACTGGAGTCCGAACAGGGTGCCGCGATCATACACCAGATTAAATTCCACGTAACGGCCGCGACGGTAGAGCTGAAAATCTCGCTCCCTTTTGCCAAAGCTTGTGTCCTTGCGGCGTGCCACGATGGGCCGGTAGGCCTTGATGTAGTGATCCCCCACGCTCTGCATGAACTCAAAGCAGCGTTCAAAACCCCCGTCATTCAGGTCGTCGAAAAACAGACCGCCGATACCGCGGGCTTCGTTGCGGTGCTTGATAAAAAAATAGTCATCACACCATTTCTTGTATTTTTCGTACACGCCCGCGCCGAAGGGGTCACAGGCGGCCTTGGCGGTGCGGTGCCAATGTACGGCGTCTTCTTTAAAACCGTAGTAGGGCGTGAGATCGAAACCGCCGCCAAGCCACCAGACGGGGTCCTTGCCCTCTTGTTTGGCAATAAAAAAGCGTACGTTGGCATGGGAGGTGGGCACATAGGGATTGTGGGGGTGGATCACCAGGGACACCCCCAGGGTCTGGAAGCTGCGACCTGCCAACTCTGGCCGGTGGGCAGTGGCCGAGGTCGGTAGGGCGTCGCCATGGACATGGGAAAAATTGATACCGGCGCGTTCGAACACCTTGCCATCGGCCAGCACTCTGGATCGTCCCCCGCCCCCTTTGGGGTAGTCCCAGTTGTCTTCAACAAAGCTTGCCGACCCGTCTTCGGCCTCCATGGCCGCACAGATTCGGTCTTGTAGGCCTAAGAGATAATCACGAACGGCATTGATATCGGGGTGGGTCATTGGTTTTGCTTCGGTCTTTTTGGTGGCCGGGATTACACTCAGGCTGCGCGGAATTCATCCGGCCGCTTGATCAGACTCTCGGCTGGTATGCCGAGTTCTTGGTGCAGCTTCCAGATCATCTTCAGCGTCAATGGACGTTTGTGGTTAAGCACCTCGTAGACCCGGTTCAGCCGACCGATCATGGGTACAAGGTCTTTCGGGCTAAACCCAAGCTGGTCCATACGGAACTTAATCGCCTCCACCGGATCGGGCAGATCCATCGGGAAGTGATTCTTCTCATAGGCCTCGACCAGCGTGACCAAGATATCGAGACGTTCGCCACGCGGCGTGTCCGCCTCGGCGGTCATGAGTGACTCGATCTCTTTCAGTGTTGTCCGGTAGTCGGCATCGGTCTTGATCGGTTTGATATTCATGGTCAGCCCCTTCAAATTGTCTGCGCGTCAATCTTGTCGTACTGGGCGTGGGTTCCAATGAACCTCACATAAACCACCCGATAGGCGAAGTTGATCCACACCACCAGCCGGTATTTGTTGCCGGCGATGTTGAACACTACCCGCCCATCCCGAAGGATGCTGGTACCACGGAAGTCCGCCTTCACGTCTGCCGGTGACGCCCAGTCGGCCTTCAGTGCGTGGCGGTACCATGCGAGCCCCGGCTCCTTGGCGTTCACGTAGGCAGAGTTCTGTTCCCAAAATGCCTTGATCGTTGAAAGGGCAATGACGCGCATAGGATAATATAGTCCCAAACTGGGACTAATACAACAGGAGCAAGGGGGTAGTTTTTTGCAGTTTTTGGCAAGAATGAGAAGGCTAATGTTTAGTGTAGGGTGAAAGAACTTCTTATGGTGGGATGGGTTATTTTGCGTTGGTCTTTTGGAGGCCGATTAATATTCAAGCGGAGCGGATAATATCACCACTGATGGCGTCGCGAATCTCTGAAGGTCGCGTCATGGCGCCTATCCTGCCTGTCAGTATGTAATCAATTTGATCTCCGAACTCTCTCTCTACCATGGCCGCACTGCGAGCGGCGGGGCGACCGTGACGGTTGGCGCTGGTCGAGATCAGTGCGCTGGCCATCTGTTGGCACAAGGCCCGGGCGTGGGGGTGGGCGGTGACCCGCACCACGATGTTGGAATGGTTGCCCGTTAACCAGTGTGATACACCCTGACGAGCGGGAAGTGCCCAACTGACAGGTCCTGGCCAACTGTTATGGATCTGTTGCTGGTGAGGGGTGTTCGGCCAATCCACATAGCGTGTCAGACGTTCACGCCGGTCGGTAATGAGCAGCATCCCCATCTTCCAGGGGCGACCCTTGAGCCTGGCCAGGTTGCGTAGACTACGCGGGTTTCGCGGGTCACAGCCCAGTCCGAAACAGGATTCGGCAGGGTAGGCGACGATCCCCCCGGCGCGTAACACCCGTGCTGCTTGCTCCAGATCTTGTCGGGTCATGGTGATGCTTGAGGTTTTAGCGTTGTTGTAATAGCCGGTCTTTTTCAGCAATGGCATCGGCGTTGTTGCTGCGTTCTTGCTTTAGCCGGGCGCCCAGCGCGTCATCGGATACCGCTAGAATCTGCGCCGCCAGATAGGCGGCGTTCTTGGCCCCGGCACTACCGATGGCCACGCAGGCGACGGGAATACCCCCGGGCATCATAACCGTGGACAACAGGGCGTCTTGGCCTTGCAGGGGACCCGCATCCATAGGCACGCCGATGACCGGTTTAATGGTTTGAGATGCAATGGCCCCGGCCAAGTGGGCGGCCAGTCCGGCGGCGGCGATAAAGACCGCGCAACCCCGTGCCTCGGCATCGGTGATGTAATCGCGGGTGGCCTCGGGGGTGCGGTGGGCGGATTTGATGCGGACCTCGTAGGACACTTCGAGTTTTTCCAGGGTGTCCAGGGTGGCCTGCATGGTGTCGAGGTCAGAGTCTGACCCCATTAATACGGCGACAAAGGGTTCAGGCATGATCTTTTCCTTATGCTTTTGAAAGTCGATATTACTCTGTGTGAACACCTATCTAGAAATCTAAGTATCCCCCACGGCCACCTCCCGCGCTACCGCACGGTAACCGATATCGCGCCTGAAAAACATGCCCGGCCAGCTGATTTGATCGGCGAGCGCATAGGCCCGCTGTTGGGCCTGGGCCACGGTATCTCCCAGGGCAGTGGCGCAGAGTACGCGACCGCCACTGGTGACAATATGATTACCCTGATTTTGGGTGCCGGCGTGAAATAGCTTGGTATTCGGGGACTCAGATTTCGGTAGACCATTGATGATCAGACCCTTTTTGTAGCTGGTGGGGTAACCCCCGGCGGCCAGGACTACACCCAGGGCAGGTCGTGGGTCCCAGCTTGCTTCCACCTGATCCAGCCGTCGGTCCAGGGCTGCTTGGCATAGACTCACCAAGTCCGATTGCATCCGCAGCATAATGGGTTGGGTCTCTGGATCACCGAATCGGCAATTAAATTCAAGCACTTTGGGGATGCCATCATCGCCAATCATAAGACCGGCGTAGAGAAAGCCCACATAGGGCATGCCCTCGGCGGCCATGCCATGGACGGTGGGATAGATGACTTCCTCCATGATTCGGTGGTGAAGGGTATCGGTGACCACCGGTGCCGGTGAGTAGGCCCCCATGCCACCGGTATTGGGGCCGGTATCGCCTTCGTCCCGGGCCTTGTGGTCCTGGGAAGTGGCCAGGGGCAGGACATTCTTGCCGTCCACCATGACAATAAAACTGGCCTCTTCGCCTTGCAGAAATTCTTCAATCACCACTTGGTGGCCTGCTTCACCAAAGGCATTGCCTGCCAGCATGTCGTCCACTGCGGCAATAGCTTGGTCGGTAGTCTGGGCCAGGATGACCCCCTTGCCCGCTGCCAGACCATCGGCCTTAACCACGATGGGTACGCCCTGGGCCTGGATGTATTTAACGGCCTGATCGCGGTCCGTAAAGTGGGCGTAGGCGGCGGTGGGGATGTGATGACGGGCGAGGAAGTCTTTGCTGAAGGCCTTGGAGCCTTCGAGTTGTGCCGCATCCCGGCTGGGGCCAAAACAGGGCAGGCCCACGGCAGTGAATCGATCGACGATCCCGGCCACCAGGGGTGCCTCGGGGCCAATGATGGTGAGGTCCATGGTGTTGTCGATGGCAAAGTTGAGCAGGCCATCAATGTCCTCAGCGTCGATGGCCACGCTCTCCAGCTTGTCTTCCAGCGCGGTACCCGCATTGCCGGGTGCCACATAGACCTTCGTGACCCGCTCAGACTGGGCCGCCTTCCAGGCCAGGGCGTGTTCCCGCCCACCGCCGCCGACGATGAGTATATTCATGTTATTTTTTGTCTCGACTGTGCAGAGGCACAAAGAAAAGAGGAAGTATAAAATAGAACATGATGGTTGGAGCTATATTAAGGACATAATTAAGGGCATATGGGGCGTGGATACTAAGGGGAAACGGCCAAAAAGTCTTGTATATCCAGCGCCCAGCAAGTCTAGGGGCTATGTCACCAAACCCACTTGCAAATGTTACCATGAGTGGTAACATTTAATTTATGGGTAAAATACGTAGTGTGACGTCGAATAATCGGCGAAATGAGTTTTCGGCCATGACCCGATCTGGAGCCACTTATGCGTTCCCCTATGCTGAGGCCGATCCGCAACCTGGCACTGATGATCGTATCGAGGACGTTTTTGTAGACAAGGAGCTCGGCAACGAGGCCATTAGTTATGTCCTGGAATCGGGTAAAGAGGGCTCGGTCCACATTGATCAGTTTCTCGAGTACAACGAAGACCCAAAGTATCTCGCCGAACTCCTTACCTACAAATTATCCCTGGAGGCGAGACGCGGGATTGAAAGTAGTGGTTTGAGTCGACGCCAGGTTGCCAGACGCCTGAAGACGTCGGTACCCCAACTCTATCGTCTCCTGGATCCCGCGAATACGCGTAAGTCGATGAATCAACTGGTTGCCCTTCTTCATGTGCTCAACTGCGATGTTGACTTGGTTGTCAAGAAAAGAGACGCGGCATAATATTTTCTTGCCGCGAAGGCGCAAAGAAAAGAGGGCGGGTCAATGACTGCCTCCTTGCAGAATATTTATGGGATTTGTCCTGCCAATAAAGTGGTAACTTATTGAAAGAAGGATTTGATTAACCTATAAATGTCCAAAAGCAAATTGGAAATTTGGGTACACTACTTAATAGTTAGCATTTCAATAAAGGTGCCACGCTTTGTTTAACCACGAGTTATTCGACAACTATAACTTTGAAGAAGTACCATTGGATCGGGACATATATGTAGCCGATGAAATCGTATTTGCTAAATACGAAAATTCGATGCTTAGATTCTTTGAGGGTGCAGAGTATGAGCATATTGGTTACGTTAGCTATGTGGCAACGCGGGCGGTCAATGAAAACTATATAGAGCTTTCTTGGTACGCAAATGTACATGACCGGTTTCACGAAATAGCTATAACCTTACCTCGTGATCAGTTTGTTGCGTGTGTTGGTTCTTGGCAGTGTGATGAAAAGGCACGTATTTTTGTTAAATCCGAGTGGCTTGAAAATATTTATTTACGCACATATTCGGTATTCGCGTTGATTGATGCAGCAGACATAAAACAAGCTTTAGCTAATGGCGCTATAACAAGGCCGCGTCTTGTTGAATTACGGAACAGAATTGATGATCTTGCCAGAGAGCACACAGATGTTTCCTTTATTTCATTTGCTGACAGTCTTCTTATAAAAAGTAATTGGTCAGTCGGTCATTTTAAGAGCAACGTAAAATATACCTATTCACCCGAAGTCTTTGTTCAGTTGGCGTCGGAAATAGACAGTATTTATCAACAAGTTTTAGGGTTAAATTCTTATGCCGTGATCAGCCAAGGCAGCAATGAATATTATAATGATGCATTGTTGCATATTTCGCCATCTGAAAATCACATCTGCCTTAACAGCCTAGGGACTCCGTTCGCGCAGCTAATAGAAATTGAGGGGGCCGCTAGAAAAGCAGTTAGGGATGATGTTCATTCTCGTTATGATTTATATATGGATGAGCAGTATTTCCACTCTCTTAGATTTATATACGGCTTTGAAAAAAACACGGAACCCAACAATGTATATAAAGCAAAGATGATGTCGACCCCATCTAAGTACTATTACTCTTCATTCAGTAATGTGTTGGACAACTTAGATATGGAGAAATAAATGCTAACGAACTCATCCAGAGGGCGTTAGACCTCAATTAAGATACAGCTTCCCGGATTATTGACATATACATATAATATACATATACTCAGAATATGGAAGTCCGTTGGGACCCCGCCAAAGCTAAGGCAAATTACAAAAACACGGAGTGCGCTTTTCGGATGCAGAAGCGGTGCTTCACGATCCGATGGCGCTGTCGTTTGAGGACAACGACACGGGAGGCGAACAGCGGTTTGTGTCAATTGGGCACGACGTGGTAGGTGGTATTTTGGTCGTAGTGTATACCTACCGAGAGGAAACCATCCGGCTCATTTCTGCACGCCGCGCCACCCGAAAAGAGATACGAATCTATGAAGAAGGAATATAACTTTAAAGGTGCTAAGCGCGGTGCGGTCATAGCCCAGAAGGGCAAGACACGCATTACCATATATCTTGATGACGATATTTTGGAGGCGTTTCGGGACCGTGCTGACGCATCTGGGCGTGGATACCAAACTCTAATCAACGACACCTTACGAGAGTATCTATCAAAAACAAATAATCTCGTAGATGCTGAGACATTACGTCGCATTATTCGTGAAGAGTTGCGCAAGGCCTCATAACAAAGGCCTAACAATGCGCTTGTTGGGACTGGCATTCTGCGGCGTTCGTTCCTCACCCCGCTTCTGCCAGTCCCACAGCTTAGACGTTGTATTGCAAAGGAAAGTGCATGATGCTTGAGACAGTAATTCATAATCTGTCTGTCTGCGACCCAAATACTATTGGGCTTATCTCAGGTTTTGTTGGGGCTATTCTTGTGACTATATTTGGGCTGCCACCAATCGGATTGCTGAATGAAGGAATGTACGTAGGCATTGAAATTACAAATAAAATGAAATGGTGTATGTGGGTATCTCGGAGCGGTCTGCTTTTTATAGCTATTGGCTTCATTTTTCAATTATCGAGCATTGGTCCGGTACCTTAATGAAATTGCAATATCAAGCTAGGACATAAACTCTCCCACAAATTGTAGATTCTGGACTAATAGATGTAATTACATTATGCTTACATGATATTGTGAAGTTTGTGAGGGTGTGGATATGGCTCATTTGGTAAAAATTGGTAATTCGCAGGGCATTCGAATTCCCAAACCTTTGGTTGAGCAAGCTCATCTAGAGGGAAAAGAGCTTAAATTACAGGTCGTTAAGAACGGTATTCTCGTTGTTCCTGAAAGGGGGGTGAGGGAAGGCTGGAAAGGGTCTATAGAAAAATTGATAGGGGTTCATGGCCATGAGCCCATTGATGAAGAATGGCTTGATCCGCCGTTGGTTTCAGATGACGACCTGGATTGGTAATGCCAAAGATTCGGCGTTTTGATGTGTGGCTTGTTGACCTCAATCCTACGCAAGGTCGAGAAATCAATAAAACCCGGCCTTGCGTTGTTTTAACTCCAGATGAAATGTCAGCCCTGTCTACAGTGCTCATGGCACCGATGATAACGAAAGGGTTTGAATACCCTTGTCGTGTTGCATGCAAGTTCAAAGCTAAGAAAGGGCTTATTCTACTTGATCAGATAAGAGCGGTTGATAAATCCAGGTTGGTGAATAAGCTTGGAACTATTGGTAGAAAAACCCAGGAAGAATTATGTTCATGTCTCCAGGAGTTATTTGAGTACTGACAAATATGGAAATTGCGTTCAATAACAATGATTAGACGCTTGAAATATTTCAGTTGAGTGCAAAATGTCATACGAAGACTTTGAAGTAGAATCCGAGGAGATCAGGAAAGAAAACGGCGAACTATTGTCAGGCTTTACGGTATGGCTGACGGAAAGCGGTCTAAAAGAAAAAACGATCCGCAAGCATGTTCAAAATGTTGATTTTTATATAGATGATTACCTTCTATATGACGATTGTACCCGCGCAAAGGATGGCGTCTCATCATTGAGTGGTTTTTTTAACTGGTTCTTCCCAAGAAAGGCCATGTGGTCAAGTAAGGCATCAACAAAAGAAACCACAGCAAGTTTAAAAAAGTTTTATAAATTTCTCGCCGAAAAAGGCATAATCGAAGCAGCAGATTACCAGTTTTTATTGCTTATGGTTAAAGAGGAAATGCCTGAATGGTTAGAGCATTATAGTGACGAGTGTTTTTGATAAGTTGGCGCAAAATCAGTTCCTGTTGGGGCCGTTAGCATTACAAAGTCGTTGAATACGAAGATTACCATTAAGAGGTATAGTGATGAAGATGCATAA
>DRJZ01000171.1 GCA_011052015.1 Acidiferrobacteraceae bacterium
CTGTACAGATAGACCTTGTCGCCTTTCTCGACATTGAAGATTTCCGTTTGTGCATCAAACTCGCTGTCTTGCAAAATGCCCAACGGCATGTGCTGAGCATGGATCATACCTTTTAGTGCACCCTCTTTTCCCAGCCAGTAACTTTCGGGCATACCGCCCATCCATACAGAAAGAATATCACCGCGGGCATTAAGCTCTAACAAAGTTGCGGCAAAGAACATACTGGGTGGCATTAGCTTATTAAGCTGATGGTTAAGTTCGCGGGCGATATCGCCGATTGTCGCGCCCTCAGCCACCATCTTGAAAAAGATCATTGCCACCGGCAAGGTGCCCATGGCTGCGGACAGCCCATGCCCGGTAAAATCCCCCATTACAAGGTATATTCCACCGTGGAGACCACGCTCGACCAGCAGCAGATCACCATCGAACGTGGACATGGACGACATGTGGTATTTGATGAATTTTTCATCAAGAAAACTTTGCTGTAATGCATTTTCAAAAAAATACCGGATAAGTTCTTGTTCATGGGTCAGGTGCTGGTTGAGGCGATTCAACTGCTTATTTTTGTCATTCAATTGCTGATTGAGTTCGCGGATACGCAGATGGGCGTTGATTTTAGATGCCAGCACTTCGGCATTGAACGGCTTGCCAATAAAATCATCCCCACCGCAGGCTAGTGACTTTTCAAGTGAGTCCTTGGCGCTCAATGCGGTAACAAAAATAATCGGAACGTGGTTGTCTCCTGTAATTGCCTTTATTGCGGACGCCGATTGATAGCCATTCATCTCCGGCATGTTGACATCCATCAAAATTAAATCGGGCTTTTCCTCCTCAAACAGCGTTATGGCTTCCCTACCGTCGACTGCTTCGATGATTTCGTAAACTTTTATTGCCGCTAACAACTGTCTGAGAAGTTTTCGGTTTGTCCCGACATCATCGACTATCAATATTTTTTTCATGGTCACTCTATAGTAAATTTTCTACTAAAATGTGTTATCTGAAATATTTTCTTCACATCCTGATTGCAATTTATAATGCTGATTGCACCATCTTTTTTTTTCAGAAATCGCTGCATATTCAGCAACATTCCCAACGCCGAACTATCGATAGTCGAGGTGTCTCGCATGTCAATGGTCACTTTTGCAGATTTAGCAGCATCATTGTTGTACACCTGACGAAATTCGTTCAACAGGGTAAAATCGAACTTCCCTTTGATACCAACAACAAGAACCGATTTATCTTCGGAGAAGATGGTTTCTATGGACATAGCGTTGCCTCTTTGTGATTAATTTTAAGAAAGCTCTGAATAATTCCATCCAGGAATTTTTAGAGCCCGGAAAACGAAAACGTGGTTTTCGCTTTCCACACAAAATCAATCTCTTAACGCGACTAATTTTGGCGACACATCCCTGTGTCGCGGGGCCCTCTGACTTAATCAGAGAGCCCTTAACTCATTCCCAGCATCAAAATAGCTCCACACCACCTTGTTCCATGGATGTAGACGTAACAGTACGTTGTGTGTCCGGGTTTTTATCAGCCTCTTGTAGCAACACATCGCTGATCTTTTGAAGTACGGCAATCACATCACCCCCGGCCAACAATGATCGTACTGAATTAATCCCATCGCCAAGCGCAGCAAGCCTGGATTCCACGTGTGATATCAACTGCGTGGCCATATCCTCATATTGCAACGCCGTCACCGCCTTGACGACATCAGACTGAATGGCCTTGGCAAGGCCGGAGGAAGTACCCAAGCTGCTGGAAACTAAATTATTAGCCTGCTCCAACTCCCCAATCGTCTGGTTAAGATTAGCTTTTGCATCCAACGCATGCTTCATATCCAGAGATGCGATTTGACCGACGATCTCATTTGTCTCTCCCAATGTCGTCCGGCTAAGACTGACATGTTTGTGAATCTGTTCATTAAGATAGCCTGATTTTTCAGCAAGATTGCGGACTTCACTGGCGACCACGGCAAAACCCCGGCCATATTCCCCTGCCCGTGCAGCTTCTATGGAAGCATTAAGCGACAACAAACCGGTCTGATCGGCAAGGTATTTCACATCCCCGAGCAGATTGAACATAATATCCATCTGCTTGATCATATCCTGCATCTTATGGGCCGCCTCTATCCCTTTGTCGCTCACCTTCACAGTGAGATCCACGTAGTCATGTAAAACCTGGGCCGTTTCCCTGGCGAACTTATCGAAGACCAGTACAGCGGTATCATTATTATCTTTAGCATGCAACTGGCCAATAATCTCCAAGGTCAGATTGTTCTGTCGCTCAGAGTTTTCCGTCAAGCCATGGAAGCTTTGATGTAATTTCGTGCTGGCGTCCGAAATCACGCCCTGGAGTTGACCCAGGCTTTCCATGAGCGGCAACACCTCTTGCGCCGAGGTCTTCGCTATACTTTCAAGGCACTCTATGGCCTGAGGCTGAATATCGTTTTTCCTATTTTCCGCCTGTTCTGAAGAAAACCGGCGTACCGTACTTTTGAGCAGCACCCCCGTCAGCACAGCCCAGACCAGGGAAACGGCTATCACCGCCAGGCCTGAAATCCACCCGGGTAATCCCCTGGTAAAAACAGAAACGGCAATGGCCAACACCAGCGTTACGCTCCATGCCGGCCAGGTTTTCCAGATAATCTCTCTATTCATGATGTCACCTTTGTCAATCACACTCATACCCCACGTAAAAAAACCGCTTCCGTGTTCTCCTGCCTTGAGGCCTCCACAGGCTCCTCATAGTCCTTTTTGATAGCGATGATCTCGGGCAAGTGATCCAGAAAGTGCTCGACCAGTGCCGGATCAAAGTGCCGTCCTTTTTCTTGCGCAATCAAATCCACCGCCTTCTCTATGGGCCAAGCCTTTTTGTAGGGGCGCGCAGAAATCAGCGCGTCGAACACATCCGCCAGCGCCGTGATGCGACCGGTCAACGGTATCGCCTCAGCCCTAAGCCCATTGGGGTAGCCCTTGCCATTCCACTTTTCGTGGTGCGTCAACGCGATATCATGGGCCATGACCATCAAACCAGAATCATCACCGGAAAGAATATCAGCACCAATCTGGGCATGGGTTTGCATAATCGCCCACTCTTCCGGGTCAAACTTGCCTGGCTTAAGCAGTATATGGTCCGGTATGCCAATTTTTCCGATGTCGTGCATGGGCGATGCATTTAGCAGCAGGTCGCACTGCTCATCGTCCATTCCAGCGGCTTTTGCAATGACAACTGATGTTTTGCTCATACGAATAATGTGCAAACCCGTTTCTTCATCACGATACTCTGCGGCCCTGCACAGACGGCGAACCACCTGCAAACGGGTGTCATTTAATTCCTGGGTTCGTTCACGCACCCTCTGTTCCAGAGTGACATTCTGACGGTGTATATATTTGTGCGCCATCTGTACTTCCAACAAATTGCGAACCCGGGACAACAATTCATCGACATCGAAAGGTTTGGTTACGAAGTCACGCGCGCCGTTATCCAGGGCGCGTTGACGATGGCTTTGCGTATGCTGCGCAGTCAACACCAGAATCGGCGGTGGATTGCCATTCGTCAAAGTAATGAGCTGATCCATAATGTCATAACCACTTAGTACGGGCATATCAAGATCCAACAAGATCAGGTCAATATTATGTTTCTGATACAGTGCCAACACTTCAACAGGGTCCTGGGTGCAGACCACATTGTGATACCCCGTCGTCGTAAGCATTTTTTGCACGACCCTGACATTAACGGCCTCATCATCCACAACCAGAATGTTTGCCTTTTTTGGATCAGTATTCATTTCATCGTCAATTTTACTCATCAGCTTTATCTCTTAACTAATGGGCGCGAAAATTACACGGTTCCGAAAAAATATGTCAGGTAACTTTCGTACTCCTTTGCAAGGTGTCACCCTTATCGGCCATGCCAATTCAAGCTCTACCCAGAAGGCGCTGCTTTCGCCCAGCTCAATCTGTTTGTCATCATACTGATAAGCGACAATTGCTTTTGATTCAATCATTTGTGACTTGCGCCAGATTCGTGTCCACAGCGTGCAACAGGGCTTTGACGTCAATAGGCTTGGTGATGTAGCCATCAAAACCGGCATCCATCGCCGCTTGAACGTCTTTGGGCATGGCATTGGCGCTGATGGCGATGACGGGGGTTTTGCAAGTGGACCCCCGCTGCCGCAACCGTTTGAGCACCTCAAAGCCATCCATGCCCGGCAGGTTGATGTCCAACAGGATCAGATCGGGTTGATGTTCCGCTGCCAACTCA
>DRJZ01000172.1 GCA_011052015.1 Acidiferrobacteraceae bacterium
AGAACTGTATATTATGAATACCCTTTACAAAAAGCAACTAACCTACGGCAATAAATACTCTTTTAGCAGAATTTCAGCTATTTGAACACTGTTTAGGGCGGCTCCTTTGCGCACATTATCCGAAACTACCCACATATTGAGCCCATTGGGATGGCTGATATCGTCGCGAATACGCCCCACAAAAACCGGATCAGACCCCGTTCCTTCCGTCACTGCGGTGGGATAACCCCCATCGGCACGCTGGTCATAGACCGTTACCCCCGGGGCCTTCTGCAACAGGGCTCGGGCCTCATCCGCACTGAGGGCCTGGCGGGTTTCGATGTGCAGGGCCTCTGAATGCCCATAAAAAACCGGTACCCGTACCGCCGTAGGATTGACTTGAATAGCGGGGTCCTCAAATATCTTGCGGGTCTCCCACACCATTTTCATCTCTTCCTTGGTATAGCCGTTATCCTGGAACACGTCGATGTGGGGCAACACATTAAAGGCAATCTGCTTGGGATATACCTTAGCACTGGCGGGACGACCATTTAGCAACTCAGCGGTTTGGCTGGCCAACTCTTCAATGGCCTCTTTACCGGTACCGGACACCGCCTGATAGGTGCAGACATTAATACGTTCGATACCGACCGCATCGTGTATAGGTTTTAAGGCCACCAACATCTGGATAGTTGAACAATTGGGGTTGGCGATAATGCCACGATCCTTATAGGCCGCGATGGCATGGGCATTGACCTCTGGCACCACCAAGGGGATATCATCGTCGTAACGGTAGTGAGATGTGTTGTCGATCACCACGCAGCCCGCAGCTGCGGCCTTGGGAGCATATTCGGCAGACACCGAGGCGCCGGCAGAAAACAGACCAATCTGGGCCTGTGAAAAATCAAAACTTTCCAGATCCTCAACCTTTAAATAACCTTTCTTAAAGGCCACTTGCTTGCCTGCAGAGCGGCTGCTCGCCAAGGCAAAGACCTGATCTATCGGAAAATCTCGCTCCGCGAGGATGGATAACATAGTCTCGCCCACCGCGCCGGTAGCGCCCACCACTGCAACATTCACTTTCTTGCTCATAAAGTCTTTCCGATCTAATCCAAGTTATTGATGAAATGAATAGGTTCTGTACCCAGCATCTAGGTCCGTAGAGCCGCCACCACTGCGTCTCCCATAGCCGCAGTACCCACTTCTACTTCGTTACCGCTATAAATATCGGGGGTTCTCAAACCTTGATCCAAAACCTCACCGACGGCCACATCAATACGATCGGCCAACCTGGGTTCCGATAAGGTATAGCGCAACATCATGGCTACCGACAGGATGGTCGCCAGAGGGTTGGCCACCCCCTGGCCGGCGATATCCGGCGCCGAGCCGTGTATGGGTTCATACATTCCCTTGGCCCCGGCATCCAGGGACGCCGAGGGTAACATACCTATGGATCCCGTCAGCATAGCCGCGATATCCGACAAAATATCACCAAACATATTGGTGGTGACAATGACGTCAAATTGTTTAGGGGCGCGCACCAACTGCATGGCGGCGTTATCCACATACATGTGGCTCAACTCCACATCGGGGTAATCGGCAGCCAAGCCACTGACACACTGACGCCACAACTCTGTACTCTCAAGCACATTGGCCTTGTCCACTGAACATAACCTGCAATCGCGTTTTTGGGCAATCACAAATGCGGACCGGGCAATACGCTCAATCTCGGATTCCTTGTATACCAAGGTATTATACCCTTGCCGTTCCCCATGCTCTAAAGTGCGCACGCCACGAGGCTGGCCAAAATAGATCCCACCGGTCAATTCGCGCACAATCATCATATCCAGACCCGCCACGACCTCGGGCCGCAGGCTGGAGGCCTCCGCCAACTGGTCAAACAATACTGCCGGACGCAGATTGGAGAATAGGGTCAACTCAGAACGCAGGCCTAACAAGGCCTTTTCGGGCCGAACGGCAATATCCAGGCCCTCCCACTGGGGACCCCCTACCGCCCCCAACAACACTGCATCCGCCGCCCGGGCCAAATCCAGGGTCGCATCGGGCAGGGGGTGGCCATGGGCATCATAGGCCCCACCCCCCACATCGGCATGTTCCAGCGTGACATCCAGACCAAATTCGGTCTGAAGACAAGTGATGACTTTCATTGCCTCGGCGATAATCTCAGGACCGATCCCATCGCCGGGTAATACGAGTATGTTTTTGCTCATTAACGATTCCAATATTTCAAAATAACCATGGCGCCTCTTGCTGGCGGCGTTGCTCATAGGCCCGAATATCATCCACATGTTCCAGAGTCAGACTAATATCGTCCAGCCCATTCAACAAACAGTGCTTGCGAAATGTATCCACCTCAAACCCTATGGGCTCACCATTGCTTGGGGTGACGGTCTGGGCCTCAAGGTCAACCAGCAATCGATAACCGTCCGTATCGGCGGTTTGCTGAAAAAGGCCATCCAACACTGTCCGCTCCATGACTATAGGCAAAAGTCCGTTCTTGAAACAATTATTAAAAAATATATCTGCAAAGCTCGGGGCAATTATCACCTTAATGCCATAATCGACCAACGCCCAGGGGGCGTGCTCACGGGAGGATCCACAGCCAAAATTATCTCGTGCCAACAAAATCTGTGCTTCATGGTAACGGTTATGATTGAGTATAAATTTCGGATTGAGCGGTCGGTCACTATTGTCCTGACCCGGCTCACCATGATCGAGATAACGCCATTCATCAAACAGATTCGGTCCAAAACCGGAGCGCTTCACCGACTTCAAGAACTGCTTGGGAATGATTGCATCGGTATCCACATTGGGCCGGTCCAAGGGCACCACAATACCATTTAACTTTTCGAATTTTTCCATTGTGTAAATCCTATTTGCCACAGAGACACAGAGATCACTGAGAATGACCTTGCATACTAAGGCTGTCGTCCACCATGTTTTCTACCCCTCAAGGGGGTACCGAGGTCTGTGAACTCCGTGCCTCTGTGGCAAAGACCTCTGCACTTCTCTAATATCCACAAAATGCCCGGCGATAGCGGCGGCGGCGGCCATGGCCGGAGAGACCAAATGGGTACGCCCACCCTGACCCTGACGCCCTTCAAAATTTCGGTTTGAAGTCGAGGCACATCGCTCACCCGGTTCCAGACGGTCCGCATTCATAGCCAGACACATGGAACACCCTGGGTCACGCCATTCAAAACCGGCGTCCAGGAATATTCGATCCAGGCCTTCCTGTTCTGCCTGTTGCTTAACCAAGCCTGATCCCGGCACCACCATGGCCAATTTAATATTGCCTGCAACCTGACCATCACCTACCACCGCTGCTGCCTCGCGCAGGTCCTCGACGCGCCCATTGGTGCATGAACCGATAAAAACTTTGTCCGGCTTAATATCAACGATAGCAGTACCAGATTCGAGGTCCATATAGGCCAGGGCCTTTTTCATCGCCGACTGTTTGACTGCATCGGGTTCATCGTTCGGGTCCGGCACCTTGCCACTGATCGGCACCACCATCTCCGGGGACGTCCCCCAAGTTACTTGGGGTACAATATCGGTGGCATCGAGCACAAGCTCCACATCAAATACCGCATCATCATCACTGTGCAAATCAGTCCATGCCAACACCGCTTGGTCCCATTGGTCATCGGTAGGTGAAAAGGGTCGGCCCTGCACATAGTCAATAGTCTTTTGGTCCACCGCCACCATACCGGCCCGGGCTCCGGCCTCGATGGTCATATTGCACAAGGTCATGCGCCCTTCCATGGACAGGCCGGTAATAGCCGATCCGGCAAACTCGATGACATGCCTGTTACCACCGGCGGTGCCGATGTGGCCGATGATGGCGAGGGCAATATCTTTCGCTGTCACCCCACAGGGTAATTCACTCTCTACACGTATACGCATATTTTTCGATTTGCGCTGGATGAGACATTGAGTGGCCAAAACGTGTTCGACCTCTGAGGTGCCTATACCAAAGGCCAGGGCACCAAAAGCGCCGTGAGTCGAGGTATGAGAATCACCACACACCACGGTCATCCCCGGCAAGGTAGCGCCTTGTTCCGGCCCCACAATATGCACAATACCCTGGCGCGGATCCAACATGGAAAACTCTTGGATACCAAACTCATCGCAATTTTGATCCAGGGTCTCCACCTGGGTACGTGATACCGGATCACTGATGCCTTGGTCGCGGTGGGTGGTGGGCACATTGTGATCGGGCACCGCAAGATTGGCGCCCTGGCGCCACAACGTGCGCCCGGCCAGACGCAGGCCTTCAAAGGCCTGGGGGGACGTCACCTCGTGCACCAAATGGCGATCAATGTAGATCAAGGCAGTGCCGTCCTCGCCGCACCGTACGATGTGGGAATCCCAGATCTTGTCATAAAGGGTCTTGGCAGACATATTTGAACACTTGGCCTCGGGCCATCACGATTGAAGATAACGTAACCGAATAATAGGGCGTGGAGATTGATAATACAAATTCATATTAATCATGTATTATATAACTAATTATTATGGATATTCCTTCCCTTCAAGCCTTCCTTGCCATCGTCTCAAACGGGTCGTTTTCCCTCGCCGCCGAGGAACTCGCCCTCACCCAACCTGCGGTAAGCAAGCGCGTGGGTGTACTGGAAGGCAAACTGGGGGTGAAACTCTTTCACCGTATCGGCAGACAGGTCAGTCTCACCGAGGCCGGTGAAGCCTTATTACCCCGGGCGCAACGCCTGTTGGCAGAACTTGAGGACACCCAACGGCTCATCATCAATTTGTCCGGCCAGGTCGGAGGCAAACTGCTGGTAGGCACCAGCCACCATATTGGTCTGCATCGGCTGCCGCCGGCGCTACGCCGGTTCACGGAACACTACCCGGATGTGACCCTGGAGTTACAGTTCATGGATTCTGAGGCCGCCTGCCAACGGGTCGCACGGGGCGACCTGGAACTCGGCGTGGTCACCCTGCCCCCTGACCCCAGCCCACCCTTGGTATGCCAACCGATCTGGGACGACCCCCTGCACCTGGTGGTGGCAGCAGATCATGCCCTGGCGCACCACAACAAGATCGACATCTCACAACTCGCCGATGTCCCGGCCATTATGCCAGGACTGCAGACCTACACCCGCCACATTCTGGATCAGAGTCTGCGCCAAGCCGGTGTGATACCAATGGTGGCCATGTCGACCAACTATCTGGAGACCATCAAAATGATGGTGTCGGTGGGATTGGGGTGGAGTGTGTTACCCAAAACAATGTTAGACAAAAATTTGCGCGCGCTGAACGTTAAGGAATTCAAGCTGTCCCGGTCGCTCGGGGTGGTGCGTCATGGTGCACGGGTAAGTTCCAACGCGGCCTTGGCTCTCATTGGCGAATTGGGGGCTTAATCGCCGCTGTTACACAAACCCTACCTCATTGCGTACTGGCAAACCTACTCAAGTGCCTGAATTAAGTTGCCTCGATACTCCAGCAACCGCGTCCTGGCGGTATTCCATTCACATTCCAACTCACCAAGAAGCGGTGCCGCTTGGGCAGTCAACTCCTTTGTACTGCTCCCTTCCAAATATTCACAACGCCGGGCAAGCCGCTTGGCGCCAAGATTTCCGGCTGAACCTTTGAGCTTATGGGCCAAATCCCGGACTTTACTCCAGTGCTGGCTAGACAACGCTGAATCGATGTCACCCATTAACTGCTCGGAGTCCTTTGCAAACAACACAATCAACTCAATTAAAAAACTATCCGAGCCCAAGTTTCGCAGACCCTGCAATACCGCAGCATCAAGAATATCGGTATCTTGCGCACCCGAAAAAGACATCGCTCATTATCCCCTAAAATATCTTGCTATGTGTTTCCCCGTCAATTTGCTCAACAAAAATCGATCCGAGAATTCTACACAGGCGTTTGGCGTCAATAGACTCATTAGTAATTCGCGAAAATAAGATCGAATTAAACCACTCACGCAGCATGGGCAAATCGGCGCATCCTCAACACGACTGAGTTATCGACAGCCTACGCCAGTCCTTTAGGCCTACCTGGCAACCAAGGCCATTGAAATAACTAACAGGGCACTTCTATTAATTGATAATTCCTTCTCCCCCCGGGAGAAGGTTAGGATGAGGGGATAATAAAATCAGTGTCTTAGCTTTGTTTACACCCC
>DRJZ01000173.1 GCA_011052015.1 Acidiferrobacteraceae bacterium
TTGGTCTGGTAGGCAATTTCTTCGATAATGCCGATCTTCTCGGCGATGCTCTTCATGGCGTCCACGGTCTCGGCCACCGCCTGTCCGCCTTCCTTGGCGGATTTGGCCGCCTCGTTGGCGATGCCGTCGGTAACCTTGGCATTCTCACTGTTCTGGTTGATGGAAGCACTCATCTCCTCCACCGAGGCCGAGGTTTCTTCTACACTGGAGGCCTGTTCACTGGCACCCTGGCTGAGATTCTCGGCAGTGGAACTCACCTGTTCCGAGGCGCTAGAAATGCCGTTGGCGTTGCTGTTAACATCAGTAATGACCTCGGATAACTTGTGAATGGTGCTATTAACATCATCCTTCAACTCGGCGAAGATACCATGGTAATTGCCATTAATAGTCTGTGTCAGATCACCCTGGGCCAGGCTGCGAATTACCTTCACCACATTGTTGAGACTGACCTCGGTGGTTTCCATCACAGTATTGATACCCTCGGCCAGGCGCTCGAAAAAATCTTCCTTACCCGCCATATTGATACGCTGGGTAAAATCACCCATGCCTGCCGATGTGACAATATCGGCAATCTCGCCTTCCACCGCCACTTCGTCGGTACGATCACTCCACTCTATCACTGATCCGAGCCGTTCACCGTCCACACCCAGCACCGGATTGGCGATCGCAACAAAGGTGCGTCCGCCAACATTGATAATACCCTCATAGGTGGTAGAGAGGTGTTCCAGCATGCCGCGCTGGTGGGCTGGGTCCTTGTGAAAATCATCAATGTTAACCCCGAGCAGGTTGTCTGCATCAAAGTTCGGCAGATCCTTGCGGATATCCTCCTGCGCATTACGAAACATATCCTGCACCGCTTGGTTCATGTAAATGATGTTCAAGTCGTTGTCCGCCATCATGACGTTCGTATTGGCATTATCCAACGCCACCTTGATGCGCATCGAATTGGAGGCACGTTGCCTGGCATCGTTGACCTCGAAGGCCAGCTTGATCTGCATGGACTTCAGGGCGCGCATTACATCGCCGATCTCGTCACCACGGTCGATCTCAATGGCGCCGTCATACCGGCCCCCGGAAATCTCGTCAAAATAACCAATGGTCTGCTTTAATGCGCGCAAAACGTTGCGCGCCACGGCAACACCCACCAGCACAGCCACCAGCACACCCACTACAACCAGGATTATGAGTATAAGTTCGTCGCGGTACAGACGATCCACCCGGGCCTGCAACAACTCTGTCAGCAGCGGTGATGCCACATCGTACAGGGCAAAGGCACTATCGATAGCCTGGCTACCCGCCTCGAAATAATCCGTTGAGTTCATCTCGTCAATGCGACCCTGCAACAGGATGCCCACCTGCGATCCAAATCTGTCCAGGGACTGAAGCGCAGCCTGGGCCTGGGAGCCTATACGTGTTTCGATAGTAGAATTGGCGCTAAAGGAACGTTTCAACGCATGGGCCAGACCTTCAGAAGTGACCTGGGCCGCCGCCTGCAACACGGACAAGCTCTCCATTTGTCTATCACCGAACTGCCCCCGGCTGATGATGCCAGCCCCCAGCCCCCGGCTCTGCCCCATCTTCTCGGTAAGGAGGGGAACCCGATTCACCAGTAGGTCCATGAGGTAAAAAGTATCCAGTTCGGGGTCCAGAACAAGGTTGGAGCTATCCCCAACGCGGGCGGCCAGGTCGATGACCTCTTCCAGTAATGCTGTATGGCGACTGAAGCTCTCCTTGGCCTTCAGACCAAAGGCCTGCCCTTTCAGGGATTGCCACTTTTCTATAATGGCCTGTAGTTTTGCACGGGTACCCAATAATTCGCCCAACTCCCGGTCCACTGTTGTGATGGCCTGCAAATCTTCATCGACCTGCTGACGCTTCTGCAGAATACGGGACTTAAGCGCGGCGTTGCCATTGAGATAGGCGTTGGTCATGCCGCGGTGCTGGGGCAGGCTCTGCAGGATCTTTCTCACCGGTTCCAGGTATTTCACCCCGCCGATCTCATGCTTGGCAAGGTCAATGGCCTCATTCTCTACCAGTACCAGATTCACTGAGAGGATCGCCGTCACCAACAAGAAGGCCAACCCCGCCAGACCCAGTTTGTACCCTATTTTAAGTTTGCGGAAGACGTTAAGGCGTGATATCAGACTGGCCTTGGGCGCCTTGCCCTCATTGATCTGCTGGTACAGGGCCTCGGCCTGGACAATCTGATCCCGACTGGGCTGGCTGCGCACCGACATGTATTCCATCACGCGGCCGTCCTTCCAGACCGGTGTAACATTGGCGTTCACCCAGTAGAAATCACCGTTCTTGCAGCGGTTTTTGACCACGCCTGTCCATGGCTTGCCGGCCTGGACTGTATTCCACAGGTCCTGGAAAGCCGCCGCCGGCATGTCCGGGTGGCGGATCATGTTGTGATTCTTGCCGACCAGTTCCTGCTCCGAAAAACCGCTGATGTCGATAAAATCCTGGTTGACACAAATAATAGTGCCCTTCAAGTTCGTCTTGGAGACAATGAGCTGTCCGGCTTCCAACTGAATCTCATTATTGGTGACTGGCATGTTAGTTTTCATGACGTTGTATCTCCTCTTTCCAGGCCAGCATGGCCCTTCAATAAATGTTTAACCTAGTTTCAATGGGTCAACATAGACGGCATCTCCATGCCGCCCCTAATCCGCCGGCTGCCATTCATGGCAACCTGCTGTACCAATTCCGGGACATCAATGATCATGGCCACCTCACCGCTGCCGAGGATGGTCGCCCCGCTGACGCCGTTCAGATGCGCGAAGATTCTGCCCAGGGGTTTGATCACGGTCTGGTATTCACCCACCAATTCGTCCACCACCAGGCCGGCCTTCTGGCCAGCGAAATTTGTGACCACAATATTCTCGCGCCGGCTCCGGCTTCCTGTCTCCCGAAACAGCTCGCCAAGGCGGATAAAAGGCAATACCTCGCCACGCAGATTGATGTAATCGTTGGTCTGTTCACCTTGGGTCAGTTGGCTCGGGGCCTGACCTGGCAACTCGACACATTCCTCCACCATGTCCAGGGGAATGACATAAGAAGAGTTGCCCACTTTGACCAAGAACCCGTCGATGATCGCCAGCGTCAGCGGCAAGCGAATACTGAAACGGCTGCCCTGACCGGACCAGCTTTCCACGTCCACATGGCCGCGCAGGGCCTCAATGTTGCGCCGCACCACATCCATACCCACACCCCGTCCCGAAACGTCGGTAACCTGTTCGGCGGTGGAAAAACCCGGCTCGAAAATCAGCCGATGTATCTCCTGGTCGGAGAGGGTCTGATTGGGACTCACCAGCCCCACTTGTTCGGCCTTGGCGAGAATCTTGTCACGTGACAAACCGGCGCCATCATCCTCTACCTCAATGACGATATTGCCGGAATCATGGTAGGCATTGAGAGTCAGTTTGCCTCTGGCGGGTTTGTTGTGCTGCTGTCGTGTCTCCACCGATTCGATACCGTGATCAATGGAATTGCGCACTAGGTGCATGAGAGGGTCGCCAATCTTTTCCACCACGGTCTTGTCCAGTTCCTTGTCACTGCCGTTGAGCACCAACTCGATATCTTTACCCATTTTCTGGCTCAGGTCCCGCACCACGCGCCGAAAACGATTGAAGGTCTCGCCGATAGGAACCATGCGCAACCCTAAACCGGTGTCCCGAATGTCTTCCACCAGACGGGACATATTCTCCAACGATTCCATCAGCGCCGTGTCCTGGGTACGCCTGCCCAGCAATTTGGTATTGGCGCTGGAGATCACCAACTCTCCCACCAAGTCGATCAACTGTTCTAACTTCACTGAACTGACACGGATGGATTTGCCGACCAGGGCCTGTTTTTCCCTGACTTGTTGCTGTTTTTTCACCGCAGTCTCGACCAACTCCGGATGCATAGATTCGGTTACCCGGTCTTCGATCAGTTCCTGCTGTTGTTTGATAAGATGCAGTGGTGTCAGAATGCGCAATTGGCAATCGTCCTGAACAAACTGAAATATGTCCTCAATGGCCTGCTTATCAAGGCCCGTGTCAAACTCGATTTCAAACGCCAGGTAGCAACTTTCCGGATCCATTTCTTCGGCCGCAGGCATCTCGTCCCCTAGGGTGATCAGGTTGACGATGTCGCCCTGGGTGCCCAGGTATCGAATGAAAGACTGGGGGTCCATACCGTTGCGCAATACGTCATGGCCAAAGCGGATGGAGATATGCCAATAATCACCCGGGGTACTATCGGCTGAGACATGCTCATTATCCGGTTCCGCACTGCATGCAGCTGGACTTTGTGCAGGAATAGGTGAGGAATCTTCCAGGTAAGTGTTCAATTGTGTGGACAGGGCACGGCCTTTTTGTTGCACCTCGGCATCACCACCATCATGCCCGGCAACCGCCGCATCTACCAACTGCCCCATGACATCCCGGCAAGACAGCAATAGCGACAACAAATCCTGGGAAATCTCCACTTCCCCAACACGCACGCGGTCCAATACGCTCTCCACTCCATGGGTAAAGGCGATGACCGCCTCGTAGGCAAACAGTCCAGCCGACCCCTTGATGGTATGGGCGGCACGAAAAACGGAATTGATATGATCCATGTCGCTGGGATTGTCTTCCAGCTGTAGCAACGATTGTTCCATATCATCCAGCAACTCGTTCGCTTCCGTTTCAAACAACTGTACACTTTCATCCTGGCTCATGACGATAACTCTCCCATAGCAGCCTTAACATTGTCGTGGCTTGTCAATTCCCGTTCGATCTGTTCGGTGACGTGATAAAGCTTGAAAAAATCTTGCACTGTGGGACTATGATTTTTCACCAAAAAAGATGTTTTGTTACGTTCTGCCTCACGCTTCAGCAACATTAACAACTGGAAGCCTGCTGTATCGAGTTCCACCACCTGCGAAAGATCCAGTTCCACCGCCTGACATTTGGCCAATTCCTGGATCAACTTATCTTTCATCTCACAAGCCGTGTAGATTGTCATATCACCCTCTATTTTCGCCTTACACTTTCCCTTGCTTGCGTGCACCTCTATATCCATTTCACCGTTTCCCCGTTTCGTGGAAATCGTCGTTGCGTAGTTGTCACGGTGAAACCAGTTTAGATATGGCATCCAGCAATTGCGGTGGCTGAAAAGGCTTGACCACCCACGCCTTAGCGCCCGCCTCCTTGCCCTCTTGCATCCTGCTTTGCTCCGATTCCGTGGTGAGCATGCATATGGGTGTAAATTTATAGCCATCCAATTTCTTGACTTCCTTGACAAAAGTAATGCCATCCATATTAGGCATATTGACATCACTGATAATGAGATGAATCTTGGCGCCATCGAGTTTACTGAGTGCGTCAACGCCATCTTCGGCCTGGATCACTTCATAACCCGCACGCTTGAGAGCAAGTCCCACAACCTGGCGAATGGACGACGAGTCATCAACGATAAGAATAGTTTTGCTCATAGTATTTGCCCTTAAAAGAGGTTCTCAAAAAAATGCCACTTGTGCTTTGGCGGGAGTTTGATGGTCGATTCCCTTGTGGTCCAACCTCTGCTCTAACGTGGTATAGGTTGATTCCATTTCATCCAACCACATTTGTGCATCAATGGGTTTTGCACCATCGGTCCCGATACCCGTCTCCAATTGCTCAAGCCGTTCACATAGTGCGGCTATGTGCTGTATAACGTGGCCAAGTATTTGCGAGACACGATCCTGGAATTGCAGTGACACCAAGGCATCGGAAATCTCGTTTTGTATGCCCATGCCCGCATCCGCTAATTCTGCGGTTGCACCCATTAGTGACGTGGTGACTTTCTGAAAGCAGCCCATGACGTTATGTATGGTTTGTTCCGATGTTTTTACCGACTCCTGGTCCTGCTGGGTGGTTTTATCCGTCAGATCGACCACTGTGGCCATGGAGTGGTTGATGTTCAGCACGAGTGCCGTAATTCTCTTGCTGGTGTCTGCTGACTCTATTGAGAGTTTACGCACTTCGCTCGCGACTACCGCGAAACCACGTCCAGATTCACCCGCCCGGGCCGCTTCGATGGCCGCGTTCAGGGAGAGCAAATTAGTTTGCCGGGCAATGCTGCCCACTTCATCAGCCATGGTCACCAGTTTCTCCATGTGCACACTCAACTCACGGATTTCCCGCACCGTTTCGCGCTTCGACTGTTGGGCATCGTTCAGGGCAAGGATTATTGACGCCAGTTCCGTTTCGCTTTTATTGAACAGTTCAACGATACCGCCCGCATTGTCTCCTGCGTCCACTTCCTCGGTTGCCCTGCGCGCAGCGGCTACAGCCCTTTCGAGATCCAGTGCCAGATCCGAAAACCGGGTTGCCAAATCCGTAACCGCGATTTGGGTTTGACTGCGTGCCGTTTTGATCTGTCTTTCCCAAATCTGAAAGGACTTTTGCAACAATGCATCATCCTCTCGCTCTCTCACGTTGTGCGCAATAAACGATTCTGATGGAACGACTTGCTGTTTTCCCTTTGCGAGATGCGTGAATGAATTTGATAACCATATTGCAACAGCGACTGCAATGACTAAAATCGAAATAATCGCCACAAGTAGCATCAGATTAATTGAATTAATCGCCAGGAGCAGCAATGACATTGCTACTCCCTGCAAGATAGGCGCAACCCAAAACCTCTTGTAGCTCACCCAATTAATACGATTGTCTGTCGTTGTGCTCATATGTATATTTCCTTAAATCCATGAATTCCTGTCAACTTAAGGACCATCACTTACTGGCGTTCGTTACATCTTTAGCGGTCCACCCATCACAAATCTAGATCAGAGAAACACTGGTTGTTTCCTCCGTATCAGGCTGGGTAATCAATCAGAGTTTGCCTGATGCCATATCAACATCCGCGAACACGTGGCACCTATTCAAGAAACCTAAAATATTCGTTAGCGGTAACTCAAAAATTCCATGCCAGATGACTGAAGACCTCCACAAGAAAATGGATGTGCCTGTTGATGGCCTCAACCGGTATCGTGATCCATTTTCTAGCGCTCTTTTTGGTTGCCATTATGTTTGCCTTAGTTTTAGATAACATCATTGGTTGAGCTTATGCATCCTCACGTATCCTATCCATCCATAACTTGATTTTTCGGCCCAGTGCATTACACAATGAATAGGAAATCGTTACTGATTCGACTAGGTAATTAGATGATATATAGTTAAGAGTCTGGCTGAGATGCTGCGGAAAATGCCCCGTCGGGAGCGAAGCAGGGATTGTATTTAACGATATACAGGAAGCAGGCATGCCATGAGAGCGTTCATGGCCTTTGGGTACTTTCGTCGCGCGGAGACTCTCGCCAAAACGCCAAGAGGTGCTGAGAAGAAATCGTAGGGTGGGCACTTGTGCCCACCGCATACCGGTCAACTCTCCCGATCATATCATCGCGCATTGCATTGCGTGGGCGTGAATGCCCACCCTACACGGGGCGATTTATACAATGATTGGGTGAACTCAGCGCTGTGGCAAATAGAAGATTAAATGGCCCACAGATTTCGTTAACGAACCAATTTTCGAGACCTGCTAACGACTAACCAGACCATTGTCGATGGCATAAAACATCAGTTCAGCATTGTTTTTCATATTCATTTTCGCCAGAATTTTCGCACGATGTGTACTCACTGTCTTGGTGCTGAGCGACAACTCCTTGCCAATCTGACTCACCTGTTTGCCAACGGCCAACAGCCGGAATACCTGGAATTCCCGGTTACTGAGGACCTCATGAGGCACCTCCACCACGCTGGGGTCAAGGGCACAGGCCAGTCTCTCCGCCAGGACCGGAGTAATATATTTACCACCCCTGGCTACTTTAGTTATCGCCGCTATCAACTGTTCAGAGATACAGCCCTTGGTCAGGTACCCGGCAGCGCCTGCCTTGAGCGCCCTCACCGCATACTGATCCTCGGCATGCATGCTCAGAATCAGCACGGCAAGATTCGGCCGCTCGCTCTTGATCTGTTTCAGGGTTTCAATGCCATTTTTCCCCGGCATGGAAATATCCAGTATGACCACATCCCAATCTTGTTCACGGACCTTTTCCAGCACCTCATTGCCATTGGCCGCCTCACCCGTCGATGCCACATACGGGCACTCACGCAGTAGTTGCTTTAGCCCCTCCCGAACAATGGCATGGTCATCGGCGATCAATACCCTGAGTTTCTCGTGGTCCAGCGATCGCTTGCCGTTGTCTGCATGATGGGATGCGCCTGACCCCGTCGCGGTTATTACCATTCCGTATTTCTCCTTCGTCAGTTGCAAAAGCTTCCCGCGCACAATAATGCTTATGCAGAATATAGGCCATCAGGGATGTCGAGCTATCGGATTGCAACCTATTTTCAAATAGTTGTTTGTCCTATATCGGCATTTCTCCGCGCTGCCTTTAGAAAAAAATGCCCGAATGCAGAGAATCGAAATCCAGGAACAAATGTCCCCGATTTCACGTTGTCACATCCGGACTATGGGGTCGCGGAGCGGGTATCCAAGGGCAAACGCAGCAAAACCGTCGTCCCCTTGCCTGGATGCCCCTCAATATCGACGCTGCCGCCAAAGGCGAGGGCGCGTTCCTTCATGCCCAACAGGCCAAAGGCATTGTCCGCGCTGGCGGCTGACGGACATATCCCCCGGCCGTCATCCGTTATCCGCATCTCAAGATGATCGGCCCCTTTATTGATATCCAGGCTGACCCGGCCGGCCCCGGAATGCCGCGCCACATTGGTCAATGTCTCCTGCAGAATCCGGAACACCGCCGTGGCGCGTGCGGAATCAAGCTGTGCTTCATCAAGTTCCATCACCCACTCGCACTCAATGCCGGTGCGTTGCTGAAACTCCTCCAGATACCACTGTATCGCCGGGCCCAGACCCAGCTCATCCAACATGGCAGGCCGCAGTTCAGAGGTGATGCGTTGAACCGACGTGATAATAGATGCAATGAGGGGGAGCATCGACAGGATCTTGCGTCGCATGTCCTCCTCGTGCTCAGGAATACGTTCGCGCAGCCAGTGCACATCCATATTCAGCGCCGTTAATACCTGACCGATCTCATCGTGCACGTCCCGTGCAAGCCGCGCCCGTTCCTCCTCCCTGACCGTTTGCAGATGAATGGCCAGGTCCCGGAACTGCCGCCGGGAGTTCTCCAGTTCCCGTTGATCCTGTTTGCGCTCGCCAATGTCCCGAAAGAATGTGAAAAAAAATCGCTCCCCATCAAAATCCACCAGTGAGACGCTCACATCCAGATCAATAAACGCTCCGTCCTGGCACCGGTGCCGGGTCTCGAAGCGATCACTACCCTGTACCATGATTTTCTGGATATGCATATTAGCCTTTTGCGGACTTTCACTCGCTTCGACATCCGCCACGCCCATTTCCAGCAATTGCTCCCGGGTATAACCCAGCATCCGGCAGCAAGCCTCATTCACATCACATATTTTACCATCAAGGTCGACCATCCAGAATCCATCCTGTGTAGTTTCCAAAATAATTTCATTTCGCAGAGTCTGCATCTTTAGTTGACGTTCCGACTGCTTGCGCTCAACGACCTCACTTTGTAATTGCTTATTGCGCATCCACAACTCACTGGTCCGTTCCCTTACCCGTTCCTCCAAGCGGTCGCGATGCTTACGCAACTCCTCCTCGACCTGCTTACGCACCGTGATATCTCGCACTACGTTGACAATACCAACGATTCTACCCATATCGTCCTTAAGCATAGAAACGATGTGTTCGGTAGGAAAGACTTCACCATTTTTTCTTTTTATTTCAAATTCGAGGCAGTCGACCTCGCCTTTATCAAAGGCCGTTTCAAGCCGTTTGCCAAACTCCACAAAATGATCATGGTCCACATGAAACATTTCTACCGATTGATTAATAACTTCCTGCAGTGAATAACCCACCATGGCCAGACCAGCGCTGTTCAAATTCAAAATCAATCTATCAGGCGTCATAACCACTACCCCTTCCGCCAGGGCATTGAAAATACCCCGCTGCCACAATTCGGATTCTTGCAGCGCTTTTTCAATACGCTTATGCTCAGTAATGTCATCAACGAAACAGAAATACCATTTCTTGCCATACTCATCCTCATAGACGGCCTGGGTCATGCTTCCAACAAGCTTTTTCCCAGATTTTGTCATGAGCGGAAGCTCCAGTTTGTCCTCCAGTTTTTCCCCTACATGCACTTTAAATTTTTCAAAGACCTCATCTCTTTTGTCCAGAGGGTGGAGATTCATGTTGAGCATCCCGATAGCCTCTTCAGAGCTAAATTCCATCGTCTCAACCGACTTTTTGTTGAAATACTTTAATATCCCCTTTTCATCCGTCCCCCAGATCATAAATGGCGCGTTATCGAATACTGTCTCAAGCATTCTCTGAGACGCCCTTAATCTTTCCTCGACCAGCTGGCGCTCGGTGATCGCACTTGTCAGTTCCCGGTTGGCCCGACCTACCTTCACCATCTGCTGCCGGGATCTCTGGAACAGATGCACCGTAAACCCCATCAGTAGCGCCAAGACCAATCCCACCGTCAGGGCGATCACCGGTAACAGGGAATGCAATTTAGCCAGCAACACCGTCGTCGGCCACAACCGCAGCCGCCAGTTGATCCCATCAAACCTGAGGTCCTGCTCCTGTCCCCAGACCGTATCGGTATGGGCAGTGGCGACGTTGCGCTGATAGATCTTCTCGTTACCATCGAATATCTGAATGGCATAACCCTCAGTGATGACCTCGGCCAGAATGTTGTCCAGTAATCCCCGGATGCGAAATACCCCCAGCATGAAGCCGTCAAACCGGTCGCCGTCAAACAGGGGGGCATAAATCAAAAAACCCTTGCCGCCCTGCACCAAATCGACGGTACGGGTAACGGTCACCTCGCCCTGTTGCCGCACCTTCTCCAGTGCTTGCCGCCGCCGTTTCTCAAAACCCAAATCCAGGTTCAGAGCGGCCTCGTTGCCGGACAAGGGCTCTACCCAGCGCACATGATCGGTGACGTCCACCCATTCGATGGCCTGAAAGCCGGGCTGATCGGCAATATGACGCGCCACATCGTACCGCCACTCCGCCTCGGGTGTGCCACCCCGGTTCTCCCAGCGCCGCGCCATACGCGTCAGCGCCAGAATCTGGGGCTTGATAGTCCCCTCGATCATGCGCGCCAGATGTGTACGCTGCCTGCCGATATTCTGTTCCAGGTGGAAACGCCCCTGGGCCAACAGCGACTGCCACAGGATCAGGGCCAGGACGACCAACCCGATGCCGCTCTCCAGGGCCAAGCTGCGGGACTTCATCTGTTCCGGCCCTGTCATCCGACTCCATACAAAGGCCAGCAGCCCGGTCCCGAGCAGCATAAACCCTGCCGCGCTATGGGCCGCCATGTAAGTTGAGTGCGACCAACCATAAGGCGTCTCCCCGCCCACCACATAACCCAGCAAATTCCCCAGCCCCAAGGCCAAAA
>DRJZ01000174.1 GCA_011052015.1 Acidiferrobacteraceae bacterium
ACATCGCCAATTCTTTCGCCAGAGCCCGAGCGGCGGTGAAGTCGGTCTTGCCGCTGCCCAGCTTGGGGACATCCTCGACCGAATAGATCTCCGCAGGGATCATCAAGGGATTGCATTGGGCGTCGATCAGGATTTTTTTGACATCACCGATGTCCCCCTGCCCGGCGAGCATGAGCACAATCTTTTCACCTTTTTTGGCGTCAGGCAGGTTGATGGCCACTAATTCCAGTTCGGGTTGTTGCAGGGCCTGGCGGACCTGTTCTTCTACGGCGCCCAAGCTCACCATCTCGCCAGCCAGTTTGGCAAAGCGAGAATAGCGATCCACAATGCTCAGGAAACCATCGTCATCCACATGGCCCTTGTCACCCGTGTTATACCAGCGTATGCCATCTGACTCGATGATCACGGATTGAGTTTTTTTGTTATCCTTGAGATAGCCCTTCATGACCTGGATGCCTCCAATGAGGATCAGGCCATCTTCACCGGTCGGGAGTTCCACCAATTTGTCTGGGTCGACGATCTTGATGCAAGTCCCCGGCAATGGCATGCCGACGGTGCCGGGTTTGGTGCCCTGTTGTACCGACCAATACTGGGTATCCAACTGATCGGGTATGCCCACCGCCGCTACCGGTGATGTCTCGGTGGCACCATAGCCTTCATAGATGTTTGTGTTGAACTTCAATTTAAACGTATCCCGTACGTCGGTAGAAAGTTTTTCTGCACCGGATATGACGATACGCAAGGAATCCAGCATCAAAGCCCGGGCGCGTCGATTTTTTGTGTACAGACGCAGGAAAGTGGATGTTCCACATAATATGGTGGCGCGATAGGTGGCGATGGCCTTGGCCACGTTGACCACATCGGTGGGGTCCGGGTGGCACACCATGGGGATGCCTTCAATCAAGGGCATCAAATGGGTTACTGTTAATCCAAAGGCGTGGAACAGGGGCAAAGTGGCCATCACCACATCCTCATCCACCGTATTGAGCATGTTAGAGACCTGCTTCAAGTTGACCATAAGATTTCGGTGACTCAGCATGACACCCTTGGGCTCACCCTCGCTGCCGCTGGAAAAGAGGATGGCAGCGGTGTCGTCAATATTGCAGGGTCGGCAAAAAATGGCCTTGAGTAGAGCCGCTGGTAGCCACTTGACAGCAAGCAAAATGGATAACATTTCCACTTTTCCCAGGGTGTTCTTAAGGTCTTCCAGGTAAATTGTGTTGACGCCTTCTAATACGGTATCCAGAATTACGCCCTTTTTGCGCAACTTGTCTACAAAGCGCCGCGAGCTATAGACGGTCTTGATGTCGGCCTTTTTGATTGCTGCTGTGATGGCCTGCTCGCTGGCGGTGTAGTTCAGATTGACGAGGGTCTTTGCGGCCAATAGTCCGGCCATGTTGGTGATACTGCCTGCGGTCGAAGTCGGCAATAGCAGGCCTACGCATTTTTCGGGGCACTGTTTTTTGATGCGCCGGGAGAAGCCGATGGCTGCGGTCAAGGCTCGGTAGTGGGACAAGGGTTGACCAATAGAGTCCACCATGGCCATGTCATTACCGCGTTTCTTGACGGTGTCGATCCAGGCACGAGGGATCGGTTGCAGGCCTTGGCTGTAGACTTCCCAGGCCTGGACCGATAACTGAAACAGGGCTTTCTTGATTGTTCCGGCTGTGGTGGTGTTGGCCAGTGACTTGCCGAAGACGATGGTGATGTCCCGGTATAGACCTGCACGGCTGTTGGCCTTCAATCGGTCGCTGGAGCGGGAGAACCGACTACCCCACAGGCCGTGCATGTAGAAGGGCAGGATGACTGCATTCGCATTGGCCGCTGCCAGTTCGTAGCCACGATGAAATTGTGCCAGCTGACCGGTGCGGCTGATGCTGCCCTCGGGAAACAGGCACACGACCTCGCCATCATTGAGTAATGTTTCAATCTGCTTAAGTGCTGACCGATTCACGCCACCCGATATGGGGATGGCGCCAAAGAATTTTAAAAACCCTTTGAGATACCAGCGGTCGTAAATGGCCTTGTGCATGACAAACCGAATGGGGCGCGGCGAGGCCATTTGCACGATGGCCCAGTCGATCCAACTGATATGATTTCCCAACAAGAGTACCCCGCCTGATGCCGGAATGTTTTCAAAACCCAACACGGTCAATCGATAGCGGCGCGAAATCAAAACGCTGGCAATAAATCTCACCAGAGACTGAGGTAGTTTATAGATGGTATAGACCGCACCGATTACGGCCACCCCGGCGAGCATGGTGATGAGCTGTGCGCTACTGATGTTGATCTGGGCGAAGAATATAGTGAGACCCAGGAACGTCAGCATGACAATGTTCTGAACCAGGTTGTTCCCCGCTAACACCTTGCCTGCTTCACGCTCACCGGCATAGAACTGGATCATGGCGTTTAAGGGCACGATGAATAGGCCGCCCAATATCCCCAGGATGAGGAAGTTGAGACTCTGGCCGAGAACCGAATTGAGTGTAGGCAAGATAAACAGAGATGCGGCGATACCGGCCGCAGCGACGGGCAACATACCGGTCTCAATGTGATTTTTTGAAAAAGAACCGGCAAGCAGCGAGCCGATAACGATGCCAATACCGGTGCAGGCCAACATGCCTTGAATGACCACCGTATTGGTCAGTCCCATGGTTTGTTCCGCATAGTCGGGAAAGGTGGCAACGATGACCTGGGCGATGGCCCAAAAGATGGATAGACCTACAATGGATAACCAGATGCTCGGATTGCTGACGATTCGCCTTAGATTCTTTCGCAGGGTTCTGCCGCAACCGTAGGCCTGCCAGTCAAACACCCTGTCCATATCGGTATCAGTTCGTTGTGGGAGGCGATAGGCCAGGGCCAATTCCATAAGGGACAAACCCACCAGCACCCAACCGATTGGGGCCATCAATCGGAGCACGTCCGCGGGGCTGTGGAAATTAACGCCCTTAAGAAAATGCTCGAACAGCAAAGAGAACATAAAAATACCGGCGAGTATGGCGCCGGTGGTGATGGCTTGTACGGCACCATTGCCTGTTCCCAAATTGGCTTTACCCACCAGTTCTTTGATGTAACCGTATTTACTTGGCGAGTAAATGGCGCTCTGAATTGCAAGCAGGAAGGTCATGGCGAAGGCGGTATAAAACCAGCCCAAATAATAAGACAAGGTGATCATCGCCGTGATGGCAACGGCCACCCAGGCGGCGGCGCGCATGACCTTGTTCTTGGGGTGCTTGTCGGAGAGATAGGCCGACGGTGTGAATAGCAAAATAAAGGGTAGCAGAATAAGGGCATTGACGATGGCTGAAAGCATGATCTGAGCGCTGCCATCGAAGGTCTTGAATACGGTGTTTTGAATAATGATCTTGTGGCCGAGATCCACGAAGGCATTGAGAAAGATCATCAAGATGAAGGGAATGAATCCCCGAATTTTTAGCAGTCTGTCCATGGCGGCCATCCCAGGTTGATTAGATTGTGGTGAGGAGTGTGGATCAGCAATTCTAATTATGGCGTCATCCTCGGGCTTGACCCGGGGATCCAGAGAACTAAACGCATGCAACCTGCTGTTTTCTGGGTTCCCGCCTTCTCGGGAATGACGGTTCTTGGTGAAGGAAATGTCATAATGAGAATTGCTGAGTGTGGATAATAGCCCTTTTATATGCAACTATAATCATAAAGTTGATGGCATTGGGTCGATTGCGAATCATTGAGCTTTTGCCAGGCAATCGGATTGAGCTATTGGAAATATGGTTTGTTTGAACATTTGTTGAAAACAGTTTAGATCGTGACTGACAATACAAGCGAGTTAGACCCAAAGTGGGGCGAACCCTCCCCTATGCACGATCCGTGGGTGTTGGCAAATTTCAAACCTCGACCATCGGACGTGCTGATTACCACTGCCCCCAAGGCAGGCACCACCTGGATGCAACAGATTTTGCATCAACTACGCTGTGGTGGTGATCCTGATTTTGAATCCATTGATGTCGTTGTCCCGTGGTTGGAGTGTCCCCGAGGGGGAAAATCCTGGCAGGGTATATTGTCCGGTTATGAGGCCATAGCCGATCCGCGGGTGTTCAAGACCCATTGTACCTATCCGCAGACGCCGGGAGCGGATACCGCAAGATTGATTCTCAGTTCCCGAGACCCCCGGGATTGTTGCGTGAGTTTTTATCACCATCTTCTGGACATGACCGACGAGGCCCGGGAGCGAGCCAGCATTAAGCGCCCCGATTCATTTGATGCTTACCTGGAGCCCTGGCTGGAATTTGGGGCCTGGTATCGTAACGTGCAGAGTTGGTGGCCCCACCGCAAGGATGACAATCTGTTGTGGTTACGCTATGAGGACATGAAGGCTGATCTTGAGGGCAGCATAGATCAAATCCTCCAGTTCTTAGGCTGGGATTTGCAGGCTAGGGCCAGGGAACAAGCCCTTGAATATTGTTCCTTTGGCTGGATGAGGGCCAATGTCCGTCGCTTTACCCGTCAGGGTGGTGACAAGCCCATGTTTAAACCCGGCGGGTTCATTCGCAAGGGCACGGTGGGGGACCACAAGGACCTACTTACCAAGGAACATGAGAAGAAGGTGCTGGATAAAGCGCGGGAAATGCTGGAGTCAGACTGCCTCGCTTTTCTCGGAATTGATTGAGTCTCTGCGAAAAAGAACTATTTCAACTCCTCAACATATCGTTTAGCCGCGGCAACATTATTCATCATGCGCTGCTCAAATTCTTTTCTCACTTTTTCCAATCCATCTTTGGATAAGGATTTGGGAACGAAATAAGGTTCACCGGCACACACGACAATGGTAGAAAAGGGCTTGGGGATGTGGTGTTGGTCCCAGCTTTTGGTCCATAGCCACTGTCGGGTGGCCTCCACATGATAGGGAATGATGGGCACCTTGGTTTTTTGCGCGAGCATAATCACCCCGGGTTGGAGATGATGGCAAGGTCCCCGTGGTCCGTCGGGGGTCACCAGTCCCACCCGTCCAGCCCGGATCGCATGCATCATTTCGACCAGGGCGCGGCCCCCCTGTTTGGCGGTAGAGCCACGCACGGTGCCGATGTCCATGGCCTCCACCGATTTGGCAATGATCTCGCCATCTTTGCTGGCACTGACAAGTACAGTGCCGTTCTGACCACGCAACAGCCAGGCGGCAATGGCCACGTTTTGGTGCCAGGCGGAAAATATCCAGGTTTTGTTGTCCTTCTTACAGGTATCGAGTGCTGCAAATCCGATAAATCGCTTTCGGCAAGTCAATCCCACGCCATATATAAAAAGCAGATAGAACCTCACCGCGAACCATATCATTAGGTAAGTCTTCCATCCCCGCGTGTTTTTCTTGTCAAGTCCCATGGGACTATATTATAACGGTGGTACGTGTTTGGCCCCATCACATACTGTAATAATTGTGGGGCCGGAGTGCAAATTAGCGGGGTATATCTATTGAACGTTGTTAAGGGGTCTCTGTTCCGGGTGGTCTGGATATATGCCCGGTACCTGGGTGTATCTTTTCTGCTGTTGGGTTCAGTGAGTCCAGCCTATGCCGAGCCACCGCAGTCGAATACGGTTGACAAGGCTGTCACTAAGGTGGAGGACTTGCAGTCCAAGGCGTCCGAGTTGGTCCTCAAGGCCGCCAGCCGCCTTGATAGCTTCTTCTTTTCTGATCGATATCAGGCTTGGGAAGACAACAAAACCAACATCCGTCTACGCTTGAACGCCGACTCTATTGGAAACAACGGTACCCATGCGAGTGTCGAGGCCAGGTTCAGGATCGTACTGCCTGGCGCCGATGGTCGATTTAGTCTGGTGGGTAACGACGAAGACGATGATGGTTTGGATTCCACCAGTAATGATTTTACCGATGAGTCCAGCGTGGCCATTCGCTACATTGGGGTGCAACGCGAAAACTGGGGCACGACTTACGACCTGGGTCTGCGTGTCAGAGATTCCAAGGTCTCCACATTTCTTAGGGGTAACGTTCGGCGTGTCTACGCCTTGGGTGAGCATTGGGCAGGGCGTTCCGAAAATCGCTTTTACTGGTACACCGATACGGGCTTCAGAAATGATGCCCGTCAGTATTTTGAGCGCCGTCTGAGCAAAGACCTGTTTTTCCGATCTCGATCTCGCCTGCAATGGTTTGAAGAAGAAGACGGCATCTTTCCCGAACAGCGCTTTACCTTGTACCAGCGACTCGATGGTAAATCGGCCCTGGCCTATGAGGCCCTGGCAGAGATTATTCCAGCTTCACGCACACCCTTTAAACAAAGCAATATCATCAACTCAAGCAACCGCTATAACCACGCCCAGCTTCGTCTGCGTTATCGCCGTAACGTCAAATGGCCATGGTTTTTTGTCGAGGTTTGGCCGACTGTGGCGCTTGTTGAAGAAAGAGACTACGAGTTAACAAAGGCGATACGCCTACGATTTGAAGTCGTGTTCGGCAATGTCCCGAAAAACGCATTGAAGCTGGATGAATAGATCCACCGCCTAATTTTTGTCCGGCAAGTTTTTCTGTGCCATTAAATGTTGCGACGGGCCTTTGATCTGGAAGGGTCGCTCCATGGCTTATTGATGGGGGCTCTTCGGAAAAATTTGTGGGTCGTGAGCAAAAGCTCGCTCCTACGGGAGAGCTGCCTGTATAATGACGCGTCTGTTAGTTGACCAGGTCCAGTGATGTCCATAAACCCTATAACCTATATTTCTTATGTGGGGGTGTTGCGGGTCATACTCCACGGGTTTAGTTTGGTGGTGATCGGTTTCTCCCGGATTGCCGACGGCCCACCGGTTTATACGGGGTGGGAGATCGTGCCCAGCCTTATTATCCCCGCCCTGGTGCCCATCGTGTTTTTTGTGCTGTTGTTGGACATGATGATGGCCATGGTGTTTATGGTGGATCGGACCGGGGAGGTGCGTCGGCGGTTCAGGACTATCGCCTTGATCGATTTAGCTTTGGTAATAGCCTTATTTTTCTTCTGGTTGCAATATTTCCTCAGCATCGGCCAATAGATTAACTCTCTCGTCTGCTTGCGGTACACTGTGAATTTGTTGAGCAGCCAAAAAAATGGGGTCAGAGTCAAATTTCTTATTGGTCCACCTGGGAGTAGATTGACGGAATGAATGAAGCAGAGCAGGCTATAATGAAACGGAGACGTCGGCGGTTTTTGCCTTTGAGTGAGTTGGCATCCCAATGGGCGGTGGAGGCAGGACAGAATAACTTTGCTGCAGCCGAGCGTGTGGTCAATATCCTCGACAAACATCGCCACTGCCTGGCCGTGGAATGCGACAAACTTTCCGATATCAAGCGCGGGATTGCCAGCGAGGTCATGGCGAGTCGGCGTGATCAATACATTGCCGAAATCACCGCCATCATAACCGAGGGCAATGGGTTTAATCGTCTTCACCGCTATGCCATTAAAGTGGAGGGTTTTAATGCTGCGCTGCAATCCGAATTGGTCCCGGTCCCGAGCTTTTTGTCCCAACCCAAACAGTAGGTCGAATTATTTTTCGCGTATTCACCACAGAGGACTCAGAGGTCACGGAGAAAAGAACATGCATTGCCAACTCTGTGCCCTCCGTGGTGAATAAAACCGAATAGTTGTCGATGAACTCATGCAATGATTGGCGACTTCGGCAACTGCTCCATGCGTTGCTCTACCCCCTCCGCCAATGGAGTCGTTGGCGTTTTGGCGGTTCAAGTCATGCGCTGTAGATCGATTATTTCAGGGCATCGGCTTTTGGTGGGCCTTGTGTTGACCTTATTGGGTGCCCTTCCGGCAGTGGCCGATAGCACATTACCCAAATCCCTGGTTCATGTGCTTGATCAATACGGCATTCCAAAAAAGGCTGTCAGCATCTTTGTGCAAGCGGTGGATGCCTCCGACCCTGTGCTCACCCACCTTCCCCATCGACCACGTAACCCCGCTTCGGTCATGAAATTGCTGACCAGCTTTGTGGCCTTAGATACCTTGGGCCCGGCCTATCAATGGTCTACCGAGGCCTGGTCGACAGTAGATATCGTAGACGGTGAACTGGATGGTGATCTCTACATAAAGGGCTATGGCGACCCCTATTTGCTCAATGAGTATTTTTGGCGATTTTTGCACGACCTGCGCCAAGCGGGCTTGCAGCACATTCACGGTGACTTGGTCATAGACAACGACTACCTGGCGCCAGAGGTGGAGGATCCGGCGGAATTTGATGGCCGCCCTCATCGGGCCTATAACGCCACTCCCGCAGCATTGTTACTAAACTATCAGGCGATCCGCTTTCGTTTGATACCCCGGCCGAGCGATAGTCGTTTGCACATTGTGGCGGATCCGATGCCCCATGGGCTGGACCTGAAAAATAGTGTGCGCCTGGTGGAAGGCGTCTGTCACCGCTGGGGACGTCGACTTAGCATGCGCATCAGTCGCGTGGGCGACCGCGATCAAGTGAGTTTTAGTGGACGTTATCCACGCCAATGTGGTGAAAACGCACTATACCGGGTGGTCTCTGGCGCGGACGATTACATTTATGGTGTATTCAAGTCGCTATGGACCGGGCAGGGTGGTCAAATCGATGGTCAGCTTCGCCACGGACAGGTGCCTGAGCAGGCCCAGCGCATTGGGTTGTATCAATCTCGCCCTTTGGCCGAGGTGTTGCGGGGCATGAACAAGTACAGTAATAACGTCATGGCGCGCCAACTATTTTTGACTCTGGGAGCCCAAAAACTGGAGCCTCCCGGTACCCGCTTCAAGGCCCAACAGGTGGTGCAGCAATGGCTGAAGGACCATGGACTCAAGGCAAAAGGCACAGTGATCGACAATGGCGCCGGCCTGTCCCGGCGTAGTCGTTTGACCGCAAGCCAGTTGGGCCGACTTTTGGTGTTGGCCTATGCCCACCCCTATATGCCTGAATACATGTCATCTCTGTCCGTGGCGGCGGTGGATGGTACCTTGCGCAAGCGCTTTGGAAAATCCAGGCTCGGTGGCAGGATGCACATCAAGACCGGCCTGTTAGATGATGTGCGTAGCATGGCCGGATATATATTGAGCCGCTCGGGCAAGCGTTATGCCGTAGTAATCCTGCACAATCATTACACCGCGCAACGCTATGCCGGTGAGCGTCTGCAGGATGCGTTGCTTAATTGGGTTTATGAGCGTTAGAGAGATACAAGGTACAAGAGGAAAAATCTAAAAAGGGGTGGATATGCCCAAACAGACTACTGATCTATCGAGACGCGCCCAACGCCAGATTGTGGCCTGGTTGCTGTTGTGTTGCGTGTTAATTTTTTCCATGGTGGTGCTGGGTGGGGTGACGCGCCTGACCCGTTCCGGACTCTCCATGGTGGACTGGCATCCGGTAATGGGTGTGGTGCCGCCCTTAGGTTCGGCCCAGTGGCAACAAATCTTCGAAAAATATCAGGCCTTCCCGGAATATAAAGAGATTAACCGTGGCATGAGCCTTGGCGAGTTCAAGTCCATTTATTGGATGGAGTATTCGCACCGCCTATTAGGACGATTGATCGGCATCGTGTTCCTGTTGCCGTTGCTGTATTTTTTATATCGTGGCTATATCCGCGGTCACCTCATCCCCAAGACGATCATAATGTTTATCCTGGGGGGCATGCAGGGTGTGCTGGGTTGGTATATGGTGAAAAGCGGTTTGGTGAACAACCCCCATGTGAGTCAATACCGTTTGACCGCCCATCTGATTACCGCCTTTGCTATTTATGCCTATATATTATGGGTGGCCCTGGGATTGTTATCCCCAAGACGGAAACAAGCGGGTGGCCAGGATACCTCCGGTCTGTGGCGATTCAGTGTGATTGTGACGGCGACGATTCTGGTGACGGTGGTGGCCGGTGGTTTTGTGGCCGGCACCAAGGCAGGCTATGTGTTTAATACCTACCCGTTGATGAACGGCCAATGGATACCCCAAGGCTATATGGCCCTGCAGCCTGGGTGGCGCAATCTGTTTGATAATATAGCCACGGTGCAGTTCAATCATCGCTGGTTGGGTAGTATCGTGTTGGTGATGGTACTGAGCTTGTGGGTTTATGCCCGGCGTTTCCTGTTATATCCCCAGGCCGGTGTCGCGATGCACGTCTTATTGGCCATGACGGTGGTACAATTTAGTTTGGGTATATTGACCCTGCTGTGGGTGGTGCCGGCACCACTCGGGGTCGCTCATCAGGCAGGTGCATTGTTGTTGTTTACTTTTGCTCTGGTGGCCAACCACTTCTTGCGGACATATCGATAGCTATTGTTGCTCGCTATCCATATCAGCTGTGTCGTTATCACCATTGTGGGTTTTAATCTGCGCGTGGTGTGGACGTTTGCACAGTCCAGACACTTACAGCGTAAGTGGGTGAAAATAGTTCCTCATGTGGTAGATACAATATTATTGCTAAGTGCCATTGGACTGATGCTGGAGATAGCACAATACCCTGTAGTGGATGATTGGCTCAGCGCCAAGGTGGTGGGCCTGGTAGTCTACATCTTGCTCGGCATTATCAGCTTGCGTGGACCAAGTAGGAGCGTGCGTGCAATCGCTTGGTTGGGGGCCAACATCGCGTTCTTTTATATTGTGTCTGTTGCCCTGACGCACGAAGTGGATGTCGGTTTGCTGTTTTAAGGGATATTGATTTGGATCGATTCCATGTTATATAGACACAATTTAACGTTTACTTAGGAGTTCTGTCGGTGGCCAAAAAATCTATGCCTTTTGTTGTTCTCAATGCCGCAGTATTGACCGTATCCGATACCCGTACCGCAGAAAACGACACATCGGGCGATCTACTCCAGCAACGGCTGGAACAGGCCGGTCACCAAGTGGTGGAACGAGTACTCCATCGCGACGATCGGGCCGAATTGAGATCCTTATTTGAGCGTTGGATCAGTGATCCTGCCATCGATATTGTGATTGTCACTGGGGGAACCGGGCTGACCCGGCGGGATGTGACCCCCGAGGCGATTCATGGCTTGATCACCAAGCCGATCCCAGGCTTCGGTGAGTTGTTTCGTATGCTGTCCTACGACGATATAGGGACTTCGACGATCCAGTCTCGCGCCGAAGCCGGAGTGGCCGAGGGCACCCTGATCTTTTTGTTGCCGGGGTCCACCGGCGCCTGTGAGCTTGCCATGGACAAGATCATCATCCAGCAGATTGACGCCACGTATAAACCCTGCAATCTTACCGAGCTGTTACCGCGCATACGCCATGAGTAAGCTCAGTCATTTCAATGCCGCCGGTGATGCCCATATGGTGGATGTAGGTGACAAGGCGGTAACCCGGCGCAAGGCGGTGGCCGAGGGGAGGATTCGTATGCACCCAGACACCCTAACCATGATTCGTGAGGGTGATCATAAGAAGGGTGATGTGCTGGGCATAGCCCGCATTGCCGGTATCATGGCGGCAAAAAAGACCGCCGACCTGATTCCCTTGTGTCATCCTTTGAACCTGGACAGGGTTGACCTGATACTTAATCCTGAAGATGATCCAGCGGGTGTACGTTGCCGTGCGACTGTGGCCACCCAGAATCGTACTGGTGTGGAGATGGAGGCCCTGACCGCGGTTCATATTGCGCTGTTGACGGTTTATGACATGTGCAAAGCAGTAGATCGGGGCATGGTCATGGAGGGGATTGGTCTGGTGGAAAAATCGGGCGGCCGGTCAGGGGATTGGAATAAAAAATAGATACAAGCAGCAAGATGCAAGAGGAAAGAGGAAATGATGGTTCTCGCCAAGTCGCCAAGAGCGCTAAGGCGTTATCGATTCCCCTCTGCTTACCATGCTAGATTGTTAGCCACAGAGACACAGAGTTCACTGAGGATTAAAATGTATTATTCTCTGTGTTCCCCGTGTCTCTGACGAAAGAAATATTAAATCCAATACACGGTTCGGGTCATGACCTTGGAGGTAAGGACCATGAGTCTTTTGATGGGTTCGGGAAGCTCTGCGGCGCCGGCCTTCAGGGCGACGGTGGCGTGGCGGTCTTCGTCTTCGCGCATTTGCTCCAATACCGCACGGCTCTTGTGATCCGCCTGTGGAAGTCTTTGCAGGTGGCCACCTAAATGGCTCACCACTTGATGTTCGGTTTCGGCCACAAAGCCCAGGCTCCATCTGTCTCCGGCCAGCCCGGCAAGACTGCCGATGGCAAACGAGCCGACAAACCAGAGCGGGTTGAGCACGCTTTTATGAGTATCCAGGTCGTCTATACGGGATTCGCACCAGGCCAAGTGGTCGTTTTCTTCCTGGGCGGCCCGTTCCATTTTTTCTCTCACCTCGGGTAGTTTTGCGGTGAGGGCCTGGCCTTGATACAGGGCCTGGGCGGCGACCTCGCCCACGTGGTTGATGCGCATGAGACGACCGGACAACACCCGTTCGGCTTCGGTCAGTTCGTCGTTGTTGATGCCAGCAGCCGGATCGTCCCGCTCGGTGACATCCGGTTTGCCGAATACCGTATTGAGCGCCTGATCCAGGCCCATGATGAAGTGGTCAGTGGCTGTGAGTTTGCGAGTGGTCATTAAATAGAAAGATACAAGATACAAGTGGCAAGATATGAGATACGAGGATTATAAATGTCCCTCGTTCTTCGTATCTCGTCCCTTCCCTAATTGCTGAGCCACTAACTCAATGGGGTGTGCCACCCTTATATTCAAACTGGTTTTACGGATTACAGCACCTAGTTGCATGGCGCAACCAATATTGGACGTGACGAGAACGGTTGCGCCGCTCGTGGATAGATGTTCGCGCTTTTGTGCACCCAGGGATGCGGCCAGTTGCGGGTGGATAACATTATATAGACCTGCGGCGCCACAACATTGGTCATTTTGCTCTAAGGGTTTGATCTCAAGTTCAGGGATGCGCTTCAGCAGTTGATAGGGGGCCTGTTCGCAACGCAGGACATTACGCATCGTGCAAGGTTCGTGAATGGCCACGGTCTCTTTTAGCGGGGCACACTGGACACCCTTGGGCCATGAGATATGGTTGAGAAAATCGCTGATATCGTAATGTTTGTTCACGAAGGATTTCGCCGATCCTTTTTGTGTCGCCAGGGTGCCGTACTCGCTTAGGGTGGCGCCACAACCGCTGGCCAGACTAATAATGGCGTCTACTCCCGGTTTGCTAAAGGCGGCAATATTGGATTCGCAATGACGGCGCGCTATTTGAGGTTCACCATAGTGCTGGTGCAGGGCGCCACAACAGGTCTGGTCTTGCGGAATATGTACGCTGTAACCGCAACGGTTGAGAACGTAGATTGCAGCAACAATGACATCGCGGCCAAACAGGCTGCTGGCACAGCCCGTAAACAGACCCACAGTGCCTCGCGACAGACCGGGGGTGGGGTAATCCTGTTGCAGTGGTGACTGGGTGGGCACAGATGGGAGATCTTCCTCTAAACCGCGCAGTTTACCGTGTCCCAGTATTTTGCTTGTCCGCACCATTCCCTGCAAGGCACTGCCTTGGTAGCGCGCTAACCAGCGTCCCAGGAATTGCAGCCGGTTTGGTTTTGTGAACGTGTGGATCAGGAACGAAGTGAGCCCATCATTTTTTATCTTACCGGTCGGATGTTGCCGCATCCATGCCCGCCCGTTATCGAGTAGTCCCCCATAGTTCACTTCAGAGGGACAGACAGCTTCGCAGGCCCGGCAACCCAGGCAGCGGGATAAATGGGCATTGAGGGACTTACTTATAGAAAGTGCGCCACTGGCCATTGCGCGAATGAGGGCAATGCGCCCTCTGGGGGATTCGGCCTCTGAGAGACTCAGGTTATAGGTGGGGCAGTGCGGTAGACACAGCCCACACTGTACGCAGCGGTCGGCTTCGTCAATGAGTGATTGTTCCATAAGATCTGGCTTGCAAGAAAAGCGTCCCGTTGTCGCTGAGAGTGGTCGGCAATCATACCCGGCTTTGTACCCAGATAGAATGAGAGCCTTTCCATCTATCCTGGAGAAAACGCAAAGTACGCAGAGGCGCAAAGCGCGCAGACCTCGGCCTCAATAAAACGAAACCACGATATGTTTGAATAGTAGTATTCTCCGCGTTTTATACGTAACTTTGAGCGAGGAATATACGTCTTACTTTATAGCAGCTTACGCGCGGGGGTATAATACCGTCCACTATATTCATAGTGGCCCGGAGTGGCTATGACCGATTTTTACTATAAATATCACCTGTTTTTCTGCGTCAATCAACGCCAGGAGGGCGAGGCCTGCTGCGCGAATGCGGGTGGCGTGGCCATGCGTGATTATGCCAAGGGTCGGATCAAGGCTTTGGGGATGGCCGGCAAGGGTGAGGTGCGGATCAACCAAGCCGGGTGTCTTAACCGTTGTGGTGAGGGTCCGGTGGTTGTCGTCTATCCAGAGGGGGTCTGGTACAGCTATGTGGGAGAAGACGACATCGACGAGATCATTGATGAGCATCTGTGTCATGGTCGGGTGGTCAAGCGGCTATTGATTTAGGCCTCGTTAGCCGTAGCGACCGACTTGTATTTCTTTGCGAAATCTTTGTGTCTCTGGGGCGAGCGGTAGGTCGTACTTAATATAAAATATCATATTAAGCCTCTAAGTGGTTGAAAAATACTTGTTTATGACTAATATCTATATATTGGAGTTATTTCCTGAGGGTTGAGATCAAATAATTTTGATGTATTTCAATGAGTTATAAGGGTTGCAGGCGATTGACTTCAGGATCAGGGTCATGTTTACCTTGACAAACGAGTCTAAACATTAGATAATGATTATATATACACACGAGCAGCAATTGGAAATGTGTGTCAACAGTTGTCAAGTATTGGCCCTGTAGGCCGATACAGGAAAGGTCACTTAAGGCTCCTCCATCCTCCTTTGGTGATTTCGGCGTGGCATCCCCTGCCACGCCTTTTTTTTGCCTGAATTGGAAGAATGACCCGCCCCCAGCAGTTAAGATACCACCCTCCGAGGTACCATTAGGATAAGAACGGTGTTACTGGCGCATTGTAAATAGTTGAAAATATGGGGGTTTATACTTATCAGT
>DRJZ01000175.1 GCA_011052015.1 Acidiferrobacteraceae bacterium
AGCAGGGTCTGGTCCACAAAGGCGCTCAAATTTAGTTTGGGTTTTTGAGTCTCGTAACGCCGGGCATAGTTCGCCAGGGCATTCATACAGAACATATTTTCCTGGGTGTTCTGCCAACGGTCGCTACGTTTACGGTCCGCCACAATGCTGCGTAGCAACCTTTCGGGGTCATCGGAGTCGGCATCGCTATGGTCCACTAAGGCACTCAGCACCGCACACTGGGTGCGGGGCGCCGATGACAGGACCCGCTGGTAGGCCACATCAATGTCTTCGCTGTAGACTAACTTGCCTGCACTTTCGTTACGGTGGGCCTGGATCTGATCCAGCACGTTTTTTTTCAGGGCATCATCCTTAATATAGTTTAGGGCCTGGAGGTAATGGGCCTTGCCGAACAGATCCATGGTGGCCAGGTGCGGCCGATAACGTAACAGGTCATCGTGGTTGATCTTTTTGTGGGGGGCCAGGGCGGCCAAGGCCACGGCGCGCACCGAAGAGCCCATGCCTTTGGAATAAAAATCGGGAAAGACATTTTTGCGAAGCAGGCGCAACAGGTAGTCATGCAAGCGGGATTCCACCTGTTGCGGGATCGTATAACCGCTGTCGCGCAACCAGTTAAATGCCAATGCGGTATAGGCACTGAGGTAGGGGTCTACGTAGGGATCAAGGGGTTTGTAGTACACCATGCCACCGTTGGGGGCCTGATGGTCGGCGGCGAGCTTGAGGGTGTCATCGGGCAGGTCTTTGCTCTTGGGCCAAGTGAGTTTGGGGTCCAGGTATTGACGCAGGTCCTCATACAACCCGGCCATGACCGCCTTGCTCAGTTTCTGTTCCCAACAGCTGTAGGGGTAGTCCTTCATATAACGGAAGGCCCCATCGGCGGCGCCGATGAGGGTGGGGGAGGCGGATACGCTGAGTCCGCCCACATCGGTGCGGATATCCTTGGGAAATAAAATATCGGTTTGGGCCTTGCCGGTGCTGCTGCCGTATTGGGCGGCGGTGAGTAAGGCCTGTTTGCGTCTGACCGGTAGTTTCAGTTCAATGGCGTCCTGGTCTGAATCATCCCCGGCCTGGACCTTAAAGGTGATGTCACCGGTGGCACCGGCATGTACGGGTAAAGTCACCGGATAGCGCTGGTAGGGCTGGGTGTCGAGTTGAATCGACTGTGATGCGCTACTGCCTTTGGGGGCGAGGGCACCCTGGGCTTGTAGTGTAATGTCCAACTGGCGCGGCTGGTCGCTTCGATTCATGACCGTAAAGCGGGCCTGGAGGTGATCGCCTTCGGTGAGTTGGTTGGGCAGGGCCGGGCGAATCTCGGTGGGCCGATTGACCTTGAAGTGACCTTCACCAAGACCCATACGATCGGTTTTGTTGACGGCAATGGCCAGGATCCGCCAGCCGGTCAGATTGTCAGGGACCTTAAATTCTATTTTTGTGTTGCCTTGTGCATCGGGTTTGATTGCCGGGTTCCAATAGCTTACAAATTTAAACAGGGAGCGCAAACTTAAGTCGGCACCGCCGCCGTCACCGCCAGCCACCGCACCTTTTTCTTCAAATTTTTGCAAACCAATGAGACGTGCAAGGATGTTGTAGTTGCGGACATCCAGGGGGTCCAGATTGTAAAATCCCTTGTACGGATCGTAATAACGGCGTCCGCCCTGAATAAGGTCGAACACCGCCTCGTCGATGACCGCTACTGCCAGTTCCACTGGGCCCTGTTGTTTCGTCATGTCGGTGTGGAGCTTGACGCTGATAGTGTCCTGGGGACGGTATTCTTTTTTGGCTGGCGTGATGGTGACATTCAGTTCCTTGCTGGGGTCTTTGACGGGTACGCGCACATAACCCATACGGAAGCTGGGTTTGCCCAGGTCCACGTTGCCCCCACCCAAGGGTTTGTCGACCCGTGGCGACATCACCACCACCGATAGATAGAAACCGGGCAGTGAGTCCTTGTCGATGGGCACCTCGATGATCTCGGAACTTTCCTTTAAGGTTTGCACCCAGGATTTTTGCACCCCAAAACGTTCCAGGGTGATGAGTGCCTGGGCACCGGGGTAGGGGTTTTGCACCAGAAAGCGGGCGGTGTCTCCGACCTTGTATTCGGTTTTTTGGGGGGTGACGTCCAGGGCGAAATCTGCCGAACTCTCCCATAGGACTACGCCCGGACCCATGACCCAACGGGTCAGTTGGCTGCTATGCTCGCGTCCCTGGCTGTCTTTGATGCGGGCGGTGATGCGGTAGTAGCCCGATTTTTTTGGGGTGAGGGCGCAACTGCCCGGTATCTTCTTTGAGGTGTGTTGGCATCGACCGACCTCAACCCATTTATGAGTATATTGGGTGAGATAGGCATTGCCCGCGCTCTTGACCCGCGCCGCGTGGGTCTCGCGGTGTTCTATGGTCGCGTTGACCGCAGTGCCCACCACCACCTGGCCCTTTTGGTCGATGACCAAGGTGTTGACCTCGGCTGGGGTGTTGGCCTTGAGCACCCAATCTTTTTGATAGAGTCCGATATAACGGTCTCGGCCTGCATAGGCGGCGGTTTGGGTGCTGGCGATATATTTTCCGCGGTCATCACGTACCGCACTTTCTACCATGAGTTGGCCATAGAGCACTTTGTTGTCCGCTATGGTGAAGGGGGTCTGGAGTTCACCGCTGTCGTCTACACTGCCTTGACTCTGGTGTACGGTGCGGTCGGTGGCCCCAGGGGTGATGACATCAAAACGAAAACTCTTGAGTGCGGGGTCGGACGTACGCAGTGGTGTGGCCCGGAGCCGCGCGATAACCCGGGTCTGGGCGCGGACATAAGGCCCTCCGGCATGCAGTCTGGCTTGGGTGGTGACCTTCACTTGGTCGCCGATACCAAACAAATCGCCATTGAGTTCATTGCTGACCCGAAAGGGTGCAGGAGTAAAGTCACTTACCAACACTCGTAGGGGGGACCACTTGTGCTGGGTAAAACTGGCGCTAAGTTCAAAACGATACCAGCCTACGGCCCCGGTCTTGGGCACCGTAAAGCGGCCGTGATGGGCGCCAAACTCGGATAGGCGCATGTCTTTGACTTGATGGACGGTCTTGCCGGTGGGACCCGTAATTTTGAGTTCATAGCCCTGGCGTGGTGCGGGTTTAAAACGCTGGTTGTCCTGGTCGCGCACATAGAGTTTGTATTCGATCTCATCACCGGCGCGATAGACCCCTTGGGCAGTAAAGCCCCAGCTGCGGATATGACCGTGACGCTTTCGGCTGTGGGTGGGGATGTAGCGTTGTTGAGCGCCGTAGGCATAGACCCGAAAGTCATAGATCAGTGGGACCAGGGCAAGTTGCTTGTTCTTGTCTACGCGCACGAAAAGGTGGGGTTTGAATCGATTCCAGTTGCCCAGGACTTTAAGTTGTGGGTCCAATTGTTCGGTTCCGGGGAGCATGGCGATGCCGTTCTCATCCGTGGTGGCCTCGGCGAGGGTGCTGGGCTGTTTGGAAAAACGGCCAAAGGGTTCTACATATATGCTGATCTTGGCATTGGCGACGGGTTGACCACTGGCAAAATCCGTCACCCACACCAATGAATTGTAGTGGCCTAATTTTACCTGGGTGTGGAAAGGCGTGACCTGGGAAAAGAACCAACGCTGTTTGCGTTGCCGGGGTGTGTAACCGGACAGCTTCGGGGTCGTGTCCCAATAGCCTTGCAGGGCGCCGGATTTGGCCCCAATGAGGTCGCGCACTTTAATGGGATAGGCGTAGGCAATGTCTTGCGCCTGGTAAAGGCCGATGTCTTTTTTAATGTTGTCGCTTCGGCCGCCCGCAGTGAGAATCTCGTAGTCCAGGTTCAATGATTCCAGATTGGTGACGACCACGGGCAGGTGGGTATCGACACCACTTTCCAGTGTGGACAGGGTGTGCTCAAGGTGCAGACGTGGCCTGCGATGGTCGGTGTTAAAACGGGTATCAATGTCCTTGGCCAGAGGCCGGTCAAAGGCGTCGCGGATATCGGCGGCCCTGGCGGCCAGAGTGTAGGTTTCATAGGCTTTGAGCCACATGGGGAGATATAAAGAATAGGCCCGGTCTTTTTTATGGACCCTGGATAGGTTGGTGTCAGCATAACTATTGGCCCAAGGGTCATAGTCTTTGCGATTACCCGCCAGATCGGGGGCCCACTGAATATTTTTAGTTACGCTGGCCTTGTTGATGGGGGTGGAAAACATGAGCGCCACGCCCCGTTGAGGGTTGCAACGTGAGGCCGGGTTGTCTGGGGGTTCGCGTAAACGCAATATTTTGCCCGTGTTGCTGGTACAGCGTATCCCCAGGAAGGTAAACTGGGGAAAGGTGCGGAAGGTTTTTATCACGCGCCTTTCGATACCGGCCTGTTTCCCCTCAATAGGTTGCAGCCCGGGTTCGATCATGAGTTTGAACTCCTGGTCCAAAGCGAGTTCGACTTGGGGTTGCACCTGCCAGTGGCGCCCCCCTTTGCCCAGTCCCTTTTTCCGTGATTGACCCAGTGTTGATAGTTGTTTGAGGCTGTCTTGCCACCACTGTTGTATTGTCTCTAGCCAGCCACTGGTTTCTTGGCCGGATATTTGCTGTTCGCGTTCCGAATTGTTTGCTTTGATGGCCAGGGCTATACGCTCACCCGTTTTATTGATCAGGAAAAGGTGTTTGCCCACCGACTCTGAACTTACCGCTTGGTCGAAAGTGATTCTTATGACTGGCATGCCGGGGGCGAGCCAATTCTTGAAATAACTTCGTCGCAGCTTGGGCCGTTGGGTGATGAATGAGTGGTTAGCCGCTTGCTTCAGTTGGGCGCCTTCCATGCTGCGAAAGGTAGTGTCCACCCGAACGGTATAACGCGTGGATGGCATGAGGGCCTTGTTCTCGTCCAGTTGACAGGCTAATGAGCGGGTGTTGAGCCAGCGCCATTGGCAGCCTGGGGCCGGGTCGATGGTGATGGGAACCTCGTCATTGCGACGTTCCATACGGCCCAGGGGCGCCATATCCTGGTTAAACCGAAATACAATTTGCCGGCCCAGGGGGACATCTTCGCCACTGGGGGTAATGCGAGAGATCTTTAGGGGTTTGGGGTCTGCCTGGGCCTGCATAGTCACAGAACAAAGCAGTAGGCCCAGGCCCCATACGACCAGGGAGAAGGTGTTGGCAAATTTGGCTTGAACTATCCGCATGTTTGGCGTGTGTGGTGGTTACGGTGACTGTCGGACGCTACGCCTTTTTGTCGTGTGATTCAATTCAGGCCGCTTGGTTTCAGCAATTCTCATTATGACATTTCCTTCACCAAGAACCGTCATTCCCGCGAAGGCGGGAATCCAGGAAACAGCAGGTTGCATGCATTTAGTTCTCTGGATCCCCGGGTCAAGCCCGAGGATGACGCCATAATTAGAATTGCTGGCTTGGTTTGCGGGAATTCTATGATTGGGCGGCTTTTAATGGGTTGGTGGGTGTTATTTTTGAGTAGTGCACTGCAAATCTACATCACTTCTATGGCAGAACTAAATTTATGCAAAACGGCGTTGACAATTGAAGCGGGTAGACTAAATATAGTAAGTATATCGCCGTGGGAATGTGATGGGAGAGACATTCTCTTGGGATACGGTTTGGGTGGAATTAAATGCAGCTACAGGGGGGTAGTACTATGGTTGAATTTGAGCGTGACCTGGATACCAGGGGTCTTAATTGCCCGCTGCCTATCCTGAAAACCAAGAAGACCATGCGTGATATGAATAGTGGTAGCGTACTGCGAGTAACGTCTTCCGACCCCAGTTCAGTCAAGGATTTCGAGGCCTTCTGTGATCAGTCTGGCAATGAATTGGTTGACTCCTCGCAAGAAGGGCGCGACTTTATCTTTGTAATCAAGAAGCACTAGTGCAGTGTCCTGAATTAATCATATGGGCACTTCTATTAATCCCCTCTCCCTCCGGGGAGAGGGCTAGGGTGAGGGGGCAAACAAAGCTAAGACACTGATTTTATTATTCCCTCATCCCAACCTTCTCCCGGAGGGAGAAGGGGTTACCAATCAATAGAAGTGCCCATATATTAATCGTTTTAGCACTTGGTTCCCACGCGGGAGCGTGGGAACCAGAGATAAATTTTAAAAAAAGTAAATCGTGCGCGGTCAACTCTTGATAATATACGATCAAATTAGGACCTAGTTTTACGAACATACTAATGGGTACGAAAAGTTACCTATTAGTAATTCCTCACCACAGCATTTGTCTGCTCTTAGATTCCATGCTTTCTTTTTTTCTCTGGAGTCTTTCCTTTATAGTGATGGAAACATTTTGCCTGGGTTCAGAATATCTTTGGGATCAAATTGTTGCTTGATGCGGCGCATGAGGTCCAGTGTAACCGGGTCGATTTCCATACCGATATAATTCTGTTTTTCGGTGCCTATCCCATGTTCACCGGACAAGGTGCCATCCAGTGTGAGTACTAGATTAAACACTGCTTCCAGACAGGGTCGGGCACTCCTGTCCTGGCCAGGATTTTGGGTGTCGTAGAGTAAGTTGACATGGATGTTGCCGTTTCCGGCGTGACCAAAATTAATAATGGGAATATCGTGCTGTTGGCTAATTACATCCAGACCATCAATGAGCTCCGGGATACGGGAGATGGGGACTACCACGTCTTCGTTGAGTTTATTGGGGGCCACCTTGCGTAGTGCCGGAGACAGGGCCTGACGCGCCGTCCACAGGGCCGACGCATCGGCTTCGGTATCTGCGGTAGCGAGATCAATCAAACCATTACCACTTGCCGCAGCGACGACCGCCTGGGTTGCATCGCCGATACTCGTTGCGAATCCATCCACTTCGATGATCAGTATGGCCCCGGCGTCTTGCGGGAAATCCATCTGGGCATAATCTCGGACCATGTCGATGGCCTTGGCATCGATAAATTCCAGGGCGGCAGGGGTGGCCGCTTGGCTCATGATCCGCACTATTGCCGCAGTGGCATGGCCAATATCATTGTAGATTGCCCGCAGGGTACGCAGGCACTCTGGGCGTGGTGTGAGCTTTAAAGTCGCCTCGGTAATAATCGCCAGGGTCCCCTCTGATCCCACGATCAAACGGGTGAGGTCATACCCCACTACACCCTTGGTGGTGTAAACGCCGGTGCGTATTTCTTTCCCACTGCCGGTGACTGCACGCAGGCCCAATATGTTTTCGCGGCAGGTGCCGTATTTGACTGCTCGAGGTCCTGCGGCATTGAAGGACAAATTACCGCCCACGGTGCAATAATCGGCACTGCTGGGATCCGGGGGCCAAAAAAAGTTTTTTGTTGCGGCGTGATTTTGTACTGCGCGATTGATGACGCCGGGTTCTACCACCATATAGCGGTTGGTGGTGTCCAGGCGGAGAATCTGATCCATGCGTTCCAAGGACAATACCAACCCGCCGCGAATGGGCACGGTGCCGCCACAAGTACCTGTGCCCCGGCCCCGGGGCACGACGGGGACTTCATGTGTATTACAAAGCAAGATGATTTTAAGAACCTGATCGTGTTCGGTGGCGAACACCACCACGTCCGGTGGGTTGTGGCGACGCGAGTTGTCATAGCCATAGGTCCAGCAGTCACTTGCATCGGTGAGTACATTGTCTGCACCTACCAGTTCTTCAAGTCGGGTAATAAAACCTTTAGGCCGTTTGGTCATGACCTCGAATGCGATTGATCAAATCGGTAGTGGAACGTTGGTGATGAAATGGGATGGATTCAACATGGCCACCCCAGTCCAGAACCTCCTTGGCGCCGACAATCTTGTCCAATGGCCAGTCGCCCCCTTTGACTAAGTATTCGGGCCGAATTCGTTTTATTAAATTAAGAGGGGTGTCATCGTCGAAGGCAATGACCAGACCAACGGCCTCTAAGGCGGCCACGATATGCATCCGGTCGTCTAATGAATTGATGGGGCGGTCTTTACTCTTGCCCAGTCTTTTTGCAGAAGCATCGCTATTGATGCCCACGACCAGTGCCTGACCCAGTTTGGCAGCTTGCTCCAGGTAGTGAACGTGGCCACGGTGGAGAATATCAAAACACCCATTGGTGAACACTAAAGGCCTGGCCAAGACCGAGATGCGCTTATCTATTGCGGTTGGGTCCGAAATTATTTTGGATGCAGTGTTCAATCCGTATACTCAAAGACTTTCACGACCTGTGTCACTCCACTCAATGTGCGCACTTCGTTGGTAGCCGCCGCACCGACTTCATGGGTGACCAAACCCATCATGTATACTACGCCGTTCACGGTTTGCACATTGATACGGCTGGCATCAGGAACGCCTGCGGTCTTCACTAATTTTGATTTTGCCTTGGCGGTGATCCAGCTGTCTGTGGCGATGACGGTGCCTGACAGGGGGCTCATTATCTTGATTTCATTAACGACCTGCCGGACCTTGGGAACCCTGCGAGTGGCTTCCAAAATCATGTCAATATTTGCCCGGGTAATGGTCTCGCCTGTGAGTAACACGATGTCGTTGACACTGGTAATGCTAATGCGGTTTTTGGTTTCGTCCCGCAACGATAAATTTTTGTGTATTTCTTCTCTTATCTTGGATTCGATGAGGTTATCGTCGATAACGGTCCCCAGGCTGCGGCGGTCCTGAGATACGACCACAGTGGTGATAATGGCGCCAGTGGCGATCACCGCGCAGGATTGGAGGGTGGATGTACTTACAAGAGCCAGGATAAATAATATAGGGAGTTTGGGTTTTGGCATGGCTTTAATCTCGCCCTAGTAGTTGATAGTCGATCAAGTCGCACAGACAATGGATGATGATAATATGAACCTCCTGGATACGTGCGGTGGAAGGTCCCTGTGCACGGATTTCGATGTCGCCGCCAGCCAGGGAAGATGCAATTTCACCACCATCGCGCCCATTCAGCACGATGCAAGACATGTCTCGCTGATGGGCAGACTCCAGGGCCCGAAGCATATTAATGGAGCGGCCCGAGGTGGTGATGAGCAACAGGACATCACCGGGTTGACCCAAGGCCAGGATTTGTTTGCTGAACACCTCATCAAAGTGGTAATCGTTGGCGATAGAGGTCAGGGTGGAACTGTCCGTGGTCAAGGCGATGGCCGGTAACCCGGGTCGCTCGGTTTCAAAGCGGTTGAGCATCTCTGATGAAAAGTGTTGTGCATCGCCCGCTGAACCACCATTTCCGCAGGCGAGTATTTTTTTCCCGTTGACCAATGCATGAGTGATCCGTTCCGAGGCCAGGGTAATGGGTTCGTGCAGGGTATCCATAGCCAGCGTGGAAGTTTCTATACTTTGCTTAAAGTTGTCTAAGACGCGCTTATTGAGGTCCATGGTCATATGTATCGGTCGTGTATGGCGCCAGGGAGATGCATGTGCAGCCCCCTTCACCGGCTACTAGAACGCATTGGGTATCCATTGTACACGTGGATTGCCTTGCTTGTCCGGCCCAATAGCGATCACATCGAATCGGCAGGGTCGGGCGGAATATTTTTTTTGGGTCTGCAAAAAATGTTCTGCGGTATGATGCAGCCTACGCTGTTTGTGTTGGTCAATGCTCTCAATAGCTCCCCCATAATGGGTGCTATTTCGATACCGGACCTCCACGAACACCACTGTTTTGCCATCTTCCATGATCAGGTCTATTTCCCCGTAGCGGGAGTTATAATTACGTTCCAGCAGGCGTAGCCCCTGGCGTCTCAGGAACCGGTAGCCCTGTTTCTCCGCCAGTTGTCCCTGGATCAGATGTGGTGGTTTGAGTGTCTTCCGTTTCACTTTTTTTATCCTCAGTTTTTTCTTCCATGGGGCTGTAGTACAGATCCAGCAGCTTGGGCACGCCGTTGATAAATTTGGCCCATACCAGTTGCCGGTGAATGCGTCCACGTCGATCCATGCTCAGGCCGCTGGTCACGCCGTTATAACGTGCCAGAGGGTTAGAGGACAGACGCTTGAGGTGGTTGATTACGCCATAGCTGTCCATACCAAAGGCATAGAGCCGGTCCAGACGAGTATGTTTGTTTGGCCAATTTCGTTGCAGATTTTCCCGCATCGCTCGTATGCGCCCCTCGTGTACCAACATCCACGGCATGTCGCCAATGATGATGCCATCAAGGTCGGTGTCATCCACCGGATTGAGGTGGCCACTGAATATATGGGAGGTAGAATATACCGGGAGCTGATAACCACGATAAAAATTGATTAGCGGTTTGAGTAGACGGCCTTGGGCAGGGTTGGCAGCAAGAAAAATGAAATCGATATCCTGGCGGCGGCGTGGTGAAAATTTGAGTTTGGTTCTTATAACTGTGCTCAAACGTAGTTTGCGAAGTTCGCTGTCGTCGATATTGAATAGATTTTTGACCACTCGGCTATGATCGGTCTCCAGGGGATGGTAGGACTGACTTTCCAGCACGATACCGCCCAGGGTGAGCCAATGGTCCACGAATGCTTGTTGGGTGCGTTTTCCCCACGGACTATCGGGATAAAGGATGACAGTTTGGCGATGGCCATCAAGATAGGCTCGCTCCGCAACTTGGCGGGCTTCATCTTCAGGGCCGAGACCAAATTGGAATACCGAACGTGGCAAATTAATGCGGTCATCCATCTGGCTAAGCAATAAGGTTGGCACCCCAAAGGATTGTTCGCTGGCTAATTTTTTGGCGGCCGTGCGTCCCAATGGGCCAACGATAAAATTTGCCCCATCGCGTACCGCAATGTTGTAAAAGTTGCTGATAAGATCTGGGTCCTCGCCAATATCATAAACTGTGACATCAGGCCGGGTTGGGGCGGTATTGGCGTTATGCGTGGACAAAAAACCATCCTGAAAGGCCTGTGCCGCTTTTTCGAAACGTGAAGTCAGTGGTAGTAGCAATACTATATTACTGGGCGTTGCTGTTGTTAAAGCGTTTGGCGAAGGCGCCAGTGCGAATAACAGGTTGGTAGATGCAGGGTGCCCAGGGTAATTAAGACGCCATTGCTCTATACCCTTAGCGAGCCCATAGGGGTTGCTGCCACGGTCGATATTGAGTAAGGCCAGTTCGATCCATCCGCGTAATATAGGATCAACGGCCATGTCGAGTTCACTGCGCAGAAGACCGGGGGGCGAGGATTCAAGTATTGTCCATAAATCCTGTTGGTTATCTTCAATCTTTCGTGCATCGACGATGTAGCGCTCTCTTAGTATGAGGCTTTTGACTGCGCTGATATTATTGTGCAGGGCGAGCGAGGCCTGGGCATGCACCCAATGTATGTCCGCTATCATTTCTGGATTGAGATTTGTGATCCGCAGCAATGGTGTGACCAGCAGGATGGCGCGGCCTGGACGACGGTCATTGAGCGCGATATGGGCAGCCAGTAAGCTATGCCGGACAGAATAAGAAATATCCAGACCCGTTACGTAGACAGTGTCAAGCAGGCTACGCGCGTACGCGGTGTTCCCGGCCCTGAGGAGCATGTCAATGGCCTTGAGTTGATAGTGTTCCCGCTGGGGTGTTTTTGCAGCCCTGGCTCGATTTAAATACTGCTTTGCGGCAAGCGCGTACTTCCCGGTTTTTTCATATTGCTCCGCAGTCTGGGTTTGGTGATCTTGTGCCAGTCGCCTGCTTGTCGATGCGGTGGGTCCTGTGGTG
>DRJZ01000176.1 GCA_011052015.1 Acidiferrobacteraceae bacterium
ACGGTGAGGGTATAACGCAAAAATTATTTAGCGGTTTTTTAATAAACGATGTTGATCCCGATTCCATTCCCGTTCCTTGATGGCGGCTCGTTTATCGTGTTCCTTTTTGCCCTTGGCCAGTGCGATTTCCAGTTTGGCTCGGCCCCGTTTCCAGTATAGGGCCAGGGGTACCAGGGTGTAGCCTTTGCGCTCCACTGCGCCGATCAGTTTGCTGATCTCCCGCCGGTGCAGGAGCAGTTTGCGGAGCCGCGTCGGGTCGGCGACGACGTGGGTGGACGCGGTGGACAGGGGTGAGATGTGGGCACCGAACAGATATATCTCTCCATTGCGGATAATGACATAACTTTCTTTGAGCTGAACTCGTCCAGCGCGCATGCTTTTGGCCTCCCAGCCCTGAAGGACCACGCCTGACTCAAAGCGTTCCTCGATGTGATAATCGTGGCGCGCCTTCTTGTTGAGGGCGATGGTGCTACCGGAGGCCTTCTTTTTCTTCTTTTTGACCATAACTACGCAGGGAGCCAGTGGTTGAGCTGAACGCCGAATTCAAACACACTACCCCCCCAGACGACAAATGGCGCCCGGTCAGGGCGTGTCCCTGGCAGTCCAAACGGCCTGGAGATCGAATATGGTAGCCAAAACAAAGAAAAAATATATTCATGGACAGTGGTCATCCCGTTGGACATTCGTGCTCGCCGCCACCGGATCGGCGGTAGGTCTGGGTAATATCTGGAAATTTCCCTATATTACCGGGGCAAATGGTGGCGGTGCGTTTGTGCTGGTCTATCTGTTTTGCGTTGCCGCCATTGGTGTTCCCATCATGATGGCAGAGGTTATGTTGGGCCGGGCAGCACGGCAGAGCCCCATCAACGCGCTTACCACCTTGGCTAAGCAGGCCGGTGCATCGAAGCTGTGGCGTTTGCTCGGCTGGATGGGTGTCACCGCCGGTTTTATCATCTTGTCTTACTACAGTGTAATCGCCGGATGGGCCTTGGCCTATGTGTTTCGATCCGCCAGTGGCGCCTTTACGTTGGCCACTGCAGACGGAGTGCGTAGCATGTTTACCGACCTGGTCAGTGATCCTGAAAGGTTACTTGCCTGGCATACCATTTTTATGGTGATGACCGTAGTGGTGATTGCTCGGGGAGTGCGTGGTGGGTTAGAGCAGGCGGTGCGTGTGTTGATGCCGGCACTATTTGTGTTGCTAGTGATTCTGGTAGGTTATGCTATGAATACGGATTATTTTATGGTGGGTGTGCGTTTCTTGTTTACACCTGATTTTTCCGCGTTATCGGCTGCGGGTGTGTTGACCGCATTGGGCCATGCCTTTTTTACTTTGAGCTTGGGGATGGGCGCTATCATGGTTTACGGTTCCTATCTTCCCAAAGGTACATCTATCGCCGTTACGTCGATAACGATTAGTATGGCCGACACGGTAGTAGCGCTACTCGCGGGGCTTGCCATTTTCCCCATTGTCTTTGCCAACGGGTTGGAACCGGGGGCGGGTCCCAGTCTTATTTTTCAAACCCTACCATTGGCATTTGGACAAATGCCGGGAGGGGTTTTCTTTGGCACCCTGTTTTTTATATTGTTGTTATTCGCAGCCTGGACCTCGGCCATATCTTTGCTAGAGCCTGCGGTGGCCTGGGTAGTGGAAAATCACAATGTGGACCGTGTCATAGCGGCATCTATATTGGGCCTGCTCACCTGGTTGCTGGGTATTGTGACTATCATGTCGTTTAGCGACTGGGCATTTAGCTTTGATTTTTTTGGATCTGACGAACCCAAAACCAGCGGCATGTTTGATGTGTTGGATATTCTGACTGCGAACATCATGTTGCCTATTGGCGGCATGCTCATCGCCATCTTTGCTGGTTGGATCATGTCCAATAAGCTTACCGAGCAGGAGCTCGGGGTACGTACACCGGGTGCTTATGTGTTGTGGTTGTTTTTGATCCGCTACATATCACCGACTCTGGTGTTTATTGTGTTATTGCATCTGTTTGGGGTTTTTCAACATCTGGGCCAGTTTCTGGGTTTATAGTCCAAGTGCATCGTATAAGTCATTCGGCTCTGGTGCCATATCAGGCTAGTGAGATGTATGCATTGGTAACCGACATCAATGCCTATCAGGAATTCTTGCCATGGTGTGATGGCAGTGAGGTCTTGACGCGTGACGCCAACGAGGTCACGGCCTCTTTACATATTCGTTACGGCGCCTTGAACAAGTCCTTTAGCACCCGTAATACCCTGCATCCAGATGAAAAACTTGAAATGGATTTGCTTGATGGCCCCTTCAGTCATCTCCACGGTGTTTGGCAGTTTCAGGCTTTGGGTGAAACGGGCAGTCGAATCTCTTTGGATATGGACTTCCAGTTCTCATCACGCGTGCTGGACATGGTAGCGGCACCGGCATTTACCAAGATTGCGGACGGATTGCTGGAGGCTTTTTGCCAACGGGCAGTGGATCGATATGGAAAACGCTGACCGGATTAGAGTCGAGGTGGCCTATGCCACAGAGGATGAACAGGTCATCCTGGAGTTGAGCCTTGTCAGTGGGTCGACGGTGGGGGATGCCATTGAGGTTTCCGGGGTTTTGAAACGTTTCCCTGAGATATCCCTTGACGCCAACAAGGTTGGGATATTCGGTAAGTTGTCCCGTTTGCAAGACCCCTTGTGGGACCATGACCGGGTCGAGATCTACCGGCCCCTGATTGCCGACCCTCGTGAGGTGCGTCGTCAACGCGCCGCCGAAGCTAAGACCAAGGTGAAAAAATCTTAGGCCCTATTTCCAGATATCCACATTGCTGCCTTTTGCCTGTAGCGCTTCGGAACGATGTTGTAAGTAACGCTGAAACTCGGGTTGGCTTTTGTAACCCTTGTTGATCACATAGTCATACAGGGTCTGGGTGTGAAAACCTCTTAAGAATGCGTCAGTGCGGGCCACCTCTTTGCCATCTGTATCGAAGAAGACAATTGAAGGCGCGAACGCGATATTAAGAGATTTGGCCCATTTCCGTGGAGTTGTTTTTTTGTTATCCGGTGTAGTGATTTCGGTTTTATCGTCCCACATGTCAAGCTGGACATTGTCGACCTTGGCGATCAGATCTTTGGTGCCGGGGTATTTGAGTGTCTTTTTATGCAGCGCGTCGCAGTTGTCACACTGCTTTTGTTCAAAAAACACCGCTAGTGGTCGTTTGGATGCGCGGGCCAGATTGTGAGGGGCGGGTAAGAAAAAATTCTCCTTATTGAGACTGCCCTCGGAGGGTATGGGTGTGTGGGCGGCATAGTAGTCACGAAAGCTTTGGGTCTTTTCTTTTTTTTCTGCTACGTAGTCCAGGGCAATTCTGAAATTGTGGGGTGGGTAGTAACCATTAACACGTAGTGCGACTCCGCCTTGCTCGTCAAAAAATACCAGTGTGGGGGTGTATTTTACACCGATGGATTTGGTAAATTCTTTTTCAGTGGTGACGGTGCCCTGGGTGTTGATAACTTCACGGTCGCCCCACAGATTTACCGCAATCAGGTCAAAGTGTTTCTGGGTTTTATCCAGGATGTCCTTTTGGGCGAAATTATAGTCGACAAACTTATTGCAATAGGGGCAGCCATCCTGGTAGACGTAGAGCAGCACACGCTTGCTTTGGCTGGCGGCCATTTTTATATCATCACGAAAATCGAGGAAACTGTCTTTAAACCATTCCGGGTGTTTGGTTGGCTTGGCGCCAAAAAATTCCCCCTTTGATCCGTTAGCTGCCGATACAGCCAGGGGCAGGGCACAGAAAATGCTGATGAGCAGGGTAATAGTGCTTTGCATCAGGTTTGGTTTTTGCATCATCGCTTACATTCTCTTGTGGCGCCTTCTTGGATCGTCTATCCAGGAGCTTGGCCAGAGTTAGAACGGGTTAATCTTATCCCAGGTGCGGCCAATGATTCCCTTTTTCTTTTGTCCGGTTGCGGCTTGCACTTCTTTGGCGTCACCTTTGACCACGATAGTGTCTTCTGCCGACAAGGTTTTGGCCTTCTCTGTGGTTTTTACTGCCTGGGTGGGGTCGTCCCCGTGGTGATCAATACGACTCAGGATATCCTCAGTGAAATACAAGGATAAGGAGTTCTTTTCGAGGATTTTCTTGCCATTTTTACGCAGCGAATAGACATAATCCCAGCGTTGTTGGTGGAAGGGATCGTGTACCAGCGGTGTTCCGAGCAGGTAGCGTATTTGCCGTTTGGTCATCCCTGGTTTGAGTTGTTCGACCATTTCCGGGGTGACTATGTTCCCCTGCTGGATGTCCATTTTATAATAGCAACCGGCGAGTAGACTGGTGGCGATTAACGCTAGAAGGAATAAGGTTTTTTGCATTTGGGCGTATACGGGTTAGTGGTTTAAACTGCGAGAATGATAAACCACCGGGCCTGTTTCGTACACCCGCTATGGCCTGATCGGCTATAGGGCCGGAGCATTGGGGCGTATTAAGCCCGAAACAGCAAAATTATGACTGATTCGAGCGTAAATCTTAAAAAGGCGGGGCTTAAAACCACCCACCCACGGCTCATGATCCTGGGTATTTTGGAGACCAGCGGTCAGCACCACCTTACCGCCGAGGAGGTCTATAAGCAATTGCTTGGAGCGGATGAGGAAATCGGGTTAGCCACGGTCTATCGGGTGCTAACCCAGTTTGAGGCCGCCGGAATCGTGATCCGCCACAACTTTGAGGGTGACCGAGCCATCTTCGAACTCAATCAGGGTGGCCACCACGACCATATGGTATGTGTGGAGTGCGGCCGGGTATTTGAGTTCTATGACAAGACCATCGAGGAGCGCCAGCGCAAGGTAGCGGCATCGGAGGGTTTTGTGGTCGATGACCACTCCCTCTATATGTACGGGTTATGCGAGGGGATGAAGACCAAGGGGAAGTGTTCTAAATAACAGATACGAAGGGCGAGACACGAGGATTTATTGTTCTCTGGTCCCCACGCTCCCGCGTGGGAACAAGGTGCTAAAAGTAATAAATTCTCGTCCCTCGTACCTGTTTTTTTATACCCTCGATAGCATATCTTCCGCGTGGGCCAGGGTTTGGTCGGTGATGGTGACACCGCCGATCATGCGTGCGATTTCATCTATACGTTTTCGTGGGTCGAGGGTGTCGATGGCGACGCTCACTGGCGGTTCGGACTGTTTGCTGACTTGCAAGTGGGCATGGCCCTGGGCGGCAACCTGGGCGAGGTGGGTGATGCACAAGACTTGGCGCAGATCGCCCAGGCCACGCAATTGCTGGCCGACGATCTCCGCCACCCGGCCACCGATGCCCACGTCGACTTCGTCAAATATCAAGGTCGGGATGCGTCCAATGCGGGCGGTGACTACCTGTAGGGCCAAGCTGATACGCGACAGTTCGCCACCGGAAGCGACCTTGGCCAGGGGCCTGGCCGGCTGGCCGGGGTTGGCGCTGACCATAAACTCGATGCGCTCGGTGCCGTAGACAGTGCATTGACCGCTTTCCAGGGCGGTGACACTGACCTCAAAGTGGCCGCCGGGCATGCCCAGTGCCTGCATGCTGTCTGTCACCTGGGTGGATAAGCTCGTTGCCGCCTGTTGGCGGTTTTCCCGGACCAAATCTGCGAGGTTGAAATAGACACGACTAAGCTCGCCAATGTCTTGTTCCAGCTTGGACAGACTAGTTTTAGCATCTTCTATGTCGCCAAGCTCCACCCGCTGGCGAGTTAGTACCGCGCCCAGTGTATCTGGTTTGACCTGGTGTTTGCGTGCCAAATCGTGCATCAGCGCCAAGCGGTCGTTGAGCCACTGTAGGCGTTGTGGATCCAGCTCCAGGCGGCCGAGATATTGGTGGAGTTGGGCCACGGCCTCGTCCACACGGATATGGGCCTCGTTGAGCAATACAGAGATTTCTGCCAGGGCCGGGTCATAGTCCGTAAGCGGTTCCAGGGTGACCATGGACTGGTTGAGCAACTGGGCAATGTTGGCATCATCATTGTCGCTTAAGCGCTGGGCAATGCCCTGCACACCGTCGAGCAACTCGCTGGCGTGGGCCAGGCGGTCATGTTCTTCTTCGAGTTTGGGCAGTTCGCCTTCTTCCAACTGCAAGGCATCCAGCTCATCCACCTGGTAACGTAATAATCCGATCCGGGCCTCGCGATCCGTAGATTGTTGTTGCAAGGTTTCCAATCTGGACTTCAGTGACGATAGCTTGTCATAGGTCGCGGCCAACTTTTGCACCGTATCGCTGTGACCGGCGTAGTCGTCCAGGGTACGGCGCTGGATATCCCGTTTTAACAGCGATTGGTGCTCGTGCTGACCGTGGATGTCTACCAGGATTTCACCTAATTCACGCAGCATCTGCATGGGCACCGGTCGGCCATTGATAAAGCCTTTGGTAGGTTTATCGCTGTAGATCAAACGTCGCAGCACACACTCCCGGTCGTCAAATAGGTCTTGTTCGGCCAGCCATTGGCCGGGATCCTGGTTTGGGTCGAGCTCAAAGGACGCCGATATCTCGGCCTGGTTGCAGCCGTGACGGATGACATCACCGTCCACCCGCTCGCCGAGTAGTAGCGCCAGGGCATCAATCATGATGGATTTGCCGGCACCGGTCTCGCCGGTGAGCACGGTGAGGCCCTTACTCAAAGATAGCTCCAGCTTGTGCACGATGGCGAAATCTTTGATATATATCGAACTCAACATGATCAGAACTCAGAGTCTCTAACCCCAGTGCAGTTTGGCCCGCAAGACATCATAGTGGTTGCGGCTGCTCTGGTGTATCAGTTGTATGGGGACTTCCGAACGGCGGATATAGATTCGGTCATTGTCATCCAGGACCATATTGGATTGTCCATCGAGTGTTACCTGTGCGGCCTGATGACCGTTGCTGGTCATGAGCACCTCAACCACGCTGTCGCTGCCGACGACGATGGGGCGATCACTCAGGGTGTGGGGACAAATGGGGACAATGACCATGGCCGATAGGGTCGGATCCAGTATGGGTCCACCTGCGGAGAGGGCATAGGCAGTGGATCCAGTGGGGGTGGCCACAATCACGCCGTCGGCGCGCATACTATTGACAAACTCCCCGTCGATGTAGATCTCAAATTCGATCAAACGGGACAGCTCGGCCTTACTGATGATGGTGTCATTAAAGGCATTGGAACTGTATATAATCTTGCCGCCGCGCATGATCTCGGTATCAAGCAGGTCGCGCTCCTCAAGTTCAAAGTCACCATCGAGTATGGTGGTCAGGGCTTCGGTCATATCGTCGCCAGGAATATCGGTGAGAAAACCGAGTCGGCCTAAATTGACCCCTAGCAGGGGCACCCTGTGGCTAACCAGTACACGGGCCACATTGAGCATGGTGCCATCACCACCGACCACAATGGCAAGATTGATCTCCTTGCCGATGTTCTCCAGGGGGCGGGTCTCGGCCAGGGGATTGTCGATGTGGGCGGCGGTGCTCTCCACCAATAGCACGTGGTGACCCCGGCCGCGGAGAAACTCGGTGAGGGCATTGATTATATCGCCGATACTCGGGTCTTTGTATTTGCCGAACAGGCCGACGGTTTGGAAACGCTGTGTCATTTAAGCTCCCTTATTCAGGCGTAACCTACCATTGGCCATGAACCGAGGACAATGGTCAAAACGAGAATTCTTGACACAATTTGGGTGCATTGCTAGCGTGAGGCACGGCGTCCCCATTCCTGAGGGCGTAAATTTGGTATTTGCAGGCAAAACATGGCACTGACCAGCCGCGCTGAAGTTCTCCTAAAGGCGCTCATTAAACGTTACATCGACGACGGTCAACCGGTCGGGTCACGCACTCTGGCCAAAGAGGCACAGCTGGAGTTGAGCCCGGCATCGGTGCGTAATGTGATGGCGGACCTGGAAGACATGGGTTTGATTACCTCACCCCATACCTCTGCCGGGCGTGTGCCTACTGCGCTGGGTTATCGAGTGTTTGTGGATAGCTTGATCAAGATCAGGTCTTTGAACGCAAGCGCCCTCCAGGAGATGGGCAACAAGTTGCCGGTTAAGGGTGATCCCCATGAATTACTGACATCCGCCTCAGATCTGCTCTGCGAATTGACCCATTTTGCCGGTATCGTCATGTTGCCCAGGCGCCAGCAGGTGACCCTGAAGCAGTTGGAATTTGTGGCCTTGGGGGATGGCAGGATTCTGACCATTTTGGTGACCAACGATGGTCAGGTGCAAAATCGTGTTATTGCCTCTGACCGGGAAATTGGCCCCAGTGAATTGGTGGCAGCGGCCAACTACTTTAATGCACAATTTGCGGGCATGTCCATGCAAAAGGTCAAGCAATCCTTATTGTTGGAATTGAAGGCGGACAGTGACGAAATGCACCGCCTCATGCAAACGGCGGTGGCCATGGCCGGCGACATGCTGGCCGAGGCCGGTAACCCAGATGATTTGCTGGTGCGGGGGGAGTCGAACCTGTTTACGGTGCCTGAGCTGAGTGACATTGCCACTCTGCGCAACCTGTTTGAGGCCTTCCGCGCCAAACAGGATCTATTGCATTTGCTGGATACCAGCATGAAGGCCAACGGTGTCCAGATCTTCATCGGCCAGGAGTCGGGTTATGACGCCTTGTGCGATTGTACCGTGGTGACCGCCCCCTATGAGATCGATGGGGAAGTGGTGGGCACTTTGGGGGTGGTAGGCCCCACCCGCATGCCCTATGAACAGGTTATCCCCGTGGTGGACATCACTGCCCGTTTGTTGGGCGCCGCCTTGCGGGCTTAAGGCCGCCAAGCAACCACTTCGCACGGCCTTTGAGATGTTACAAAAACCTTCAATAACCCCTTGAAACCGGGTTTATAGACCCCATTTAGCTTGCTGTGCTGTGGCCGGTCTTTGGCATGTTTTGCCGTGGCTGCGGAAACTCTCTAACCAGGCAGGATTTTTTGCGACATGAGTATGAATAACGAGCAAGAACAGGTGGACGAAAGCGCCAACCAAAGCAGCCCCTCTGACTCTGATCAGTCCTCGGGTCAACCCCCCGATAAAGATGTTGAAACCGAGGCCCAGGAGACTGTCGATGTAGGGGAATTACAGGACAAACTCAGTGAGGCTGAGGATCGGTTTATCCGCGCCAAGGCCGAAATCGAGAACACCCGCCGTCGTGCCGAGATTGATGTCGCCAATGCCCATAAGTATGCCATCGAGCGGTTCGCCACCGAGGTGCTGGCGGTTAAGGACAGTCTGGAACTGGCCAAGACGGTTGATCTGGTACAGGACAACAAGGTGGCGGTGGAAAAGATGTTCGAGGGTGTGGATCTGACTCTCAAGCTTTTGGGCACGATTTTTGAGAAATTTTCTGTACAGGAACTCAATCCCCAGGCTGGGGAAAAGTTTGATCCTGAAAGGCATCAGGCCATGAGCATGCTGGAATCTGACGAGGTGGCGCCCAACCGGGTGGTGAGCGTCATGCAAAAGGGATATTTGCTCAACGAACGTCTGCTGCGGCCGGCCATGGTGATGGTGGCCAAGGCCAAGACGGACGCCAAGTCTCAAGAAGATGAAGATGAGGGGGCGAAAAACGCTTGAATCGGCTTAATTAAGCCCCCATATTTTCACTACTAGGAGGGTCAGCAATGAAGCGCTATATATGCTGACACACCAGGTTTAACTTGTCGGCATAGGTTGTCGACAGACCATTTAATACGATTGGACTAACGAGGAAATAGTGATGGCTAAGATCATCGGCATAGATTTGGGAACGACCAACTCCTGCGTCGCGGTAATGGAAGGGGGTAAACCCCGCGTTATTGAAAACAGCGAGGGTGATCGCACCACGCCGTCTACGGTGGCGTTTACTGAAGACAATGAAGTACTGGTGGGCCAGGCCGCCAAGCGTCAGGCGGTGACCAACCCGCATAACACCGTGTTTGCAGCCAAGCGTTTGATTGGCCGCCGCTTTGAGGAAGACGTGGTGCAACGGGATATCAAATTGATGCCCTATAAGATTGCCAAGGCCAAGAACGGTGACGCCTGGATAGACATCAACGGCAAGCATATTGCTGCGCCAGAGATTTCCGCACGGGTATTGCAGAAGATGAAAAAGACCGCCGAGGATTATCTTGGTGAAGAGGTCAAGGAAGCGGTCATTACCGTGCCGGCCTACTTTAATGACTCCCAGCGTCAGGCCACCAAAGATGCCGGGCGTATTGCCGGACTCGACGTCAAGCGTATTATCAATGAGCCTACCGCCGCAGCCCTGGCCTTTGGTATGGACAAGAAACAGGGTGACCGCAAGTTGGCAGTATATGACCTGGGCGGTGGCACCTTCGATATTTCCATCATAGAAATCGCCGAACTTGATGGTGAACACCAATTTGAGGTGTTGTCCACCAATGGTGACACCTTCCTGGGCGGTGAAGACTTTGATACCCGGGTGATGGATTATTTGTCCGACGAGTTTAAAAAGGACAACGGCGTGGATTTGCACAACGATCCCCTGGCTCTGCAGCGTCTTAAGGAAGCCGCTGAAAAGGCCAAGATCGAGTTGTCTTCCAGTCAGCAGACCGACGTTAATCTGCCCTACATTACCGCCGATGCCAGTGGGCCTAAGCACCTCAGTATTAAGCTGACCCGGGCCAAGCTCGAGTCTTTGGTGGAAAATTTGGTTAAGCGTACGGTACAGCCTTGCAAGACTGCACTACAGGATGCAGGCCTGTCTGCCAGTGACATTGATGACATTATCATTGTCGGCGGTCAGACCCGTATGCCCCTGGTCCAGAAAGTGGTGAAAGACATCTTTGGCAAGGAGCCCCGCAAAGACATCAATCCGGACGAAGCGGTGGCTGTAGGCGCCGCCATCCAGGGAGGTGTGCTCGGTGGTGAGGTCAAAGACGTGTTGCTGCTTGACGTGACGCCCTTGTCCCTGGGTATCGAAACCCTGGGTGGGGTGATGACCAAACTCATTGAGAAGAACACCACCGTACCGACCAAGGCATCCCAGGTGTTCTCCACCGCCGACGACAATCAAACCGCAGTGACGGTGCATGTGCTACAGGGTGAGCGGGAAGTGGTTGGTGGTAATAAATCATTGGGCCGCTTTGACTTAACCGATATTCCGCCAGCTCCTCGCGGTGTGCCCCAAGTCGAGGTCAGCTTCGACATCGATGCCAACGGTATCTTGCATGTGTCGGCGAAGGACAAGGCCACCGGTAAAGAGAACCGCATCGAGATCAGCGGTAGTTCAGGTCTGTCAGATGAGGAAATCGATCAAATGGTCAAGGATGCCGAGGCCCATGCGGATGAAGATCGCAAGACCCGTGAACTGGTGGATGCCCGCAATCAAGGTGATGCCATGATACATAGCGTTCACAAGTCCATGGAAGAGATGGGCGATAAACTGGATGCGGGTGAAAAGGACACGATTGAGGCCGCTATCAAGGATCTTGAAGAGGTGTTGAAAGACGGTGACCTGGATACCGTCAAGGCCAAGACCGAGTCCCTGGCCCAGGCCAGCCATAAGATGGCCGAGCAGATGTATGCCCAAGCCAACGACCAGGCCGCCGGTGGTACGGATGTAGAGGCGGGTGCTGATGCCGATGCTGGCAACTCGGAAACTGTCGTTGATGCCGAGTTCGAGGAAGTCGACGACAAAAAGGAATAACGCGGTGGCGCGTTAAGTGTGGCGTCACAAGAGGTCGCCAAGTCATCCTCCATCGCCCGGGTGTGGTATCGAAAGCGAGTGGGGTGTTTGGTGGCCTTTATGCGTGTGTATTTTTATAATGAAGCCGATAAAAAGTTATTGATGATCTAACAGGTTTAAATATGTCGAAGAAGGATTTCTACGAAGTTCTCGGGGTGCAGCGCAATGCCTCCGAGGCAGAGCTTAAAAAGGCCTATCGCCGTCTGGCGATGAAGCACCATCCGGATCGCAATCCGGATAATCAGAAGGCTGAGGCCAATTTCAAAGAGGCTAAGGAGGCCTATGATGTTTTAAGCGACGCCCAAAAGCGCGCTGCCTATGATCAGTTTGGTCATGCTGGTGTGGATTCCTCCATGGGTGGCGGCGGTGGGTTTCATCCTGGGTCCGGAGCCGGTTTTGGAGATGTGTTCGGGGATATTTTTGGCGATATCTTTGGAGGGGGTCGTCGCGGTGGCTCACAACGGTCCCGCGGCGCTGATCTGCGCTATAACCTGGATCTGAACCTGGAAGAGGCAGTGGGTGGTACCGAGGTGCGCATCCGCGTCCCCAATCACGTGGTTTGTGATGACTGCGGTGGATCGGGGGCAAAGAAGGGATCTAAACCGTTACCCTGTAGCACCTGCGGTGGCCAGGGTCAGGTCCGCATGCAACAGGGCTTTTTTTCCATTCAGCAAACCTGCCCGTCCTGTCATGGTCGTGGCAATGTTATCAGCAGTCCCTGTCCCGGATGCCGTGGCATTGGGCGGGTAAAACGCGCCAAGACCCTATCGGTAAAAGTCCCTGCGGGCGTGGATACCGGCGACCAGATCCGTCTTGCCGGTGAAGGGGAACTGGGCGAAGGGGGATCTTCTCCAGGTGATCTTTACGTGCAGGTGCACATACGTCCCCATCCCATCTTTAGGCGAGAAGAAGACGATCTCTATTGTGAGATGCCGGTTAGTTTTGCTACGCTGTCATTGGGGGGCGACCTGGAGGTGCCCACATTAAATGGTCGCGCCAAACTCAAGATTCCGGCGGAAACCCAGACTGAAAAAGTATTTCGCTTGCGCGCCAAAGGTGTACGCAATGTGCGCAGCGGTCATGTGGGGGATCTGTATTGTCGTCTCAGCGTAGAGACCCCGGTAAAACTAAGCAAACGCCAAAAAGAGTTGCTCCAGGAGTTCGAGGGCCTGATTGCCGAGGGTGGTTCACGTCACAATCCCCGAGCCCGATCCTGGTCGGACAAATTTAAAAAGTTTGTCGATGGATTGGCAGGATAAATTAAATCTCGTTCCCACGCGGGAGCGTGGGAACGAGGTGCTATATGTTGGGTAAATTTCGTACCCATTAAATAAGTGCGGCTTCACAGCGTCGCACTGAAGCGTCAGGATGCGGTTATGACTAATAAGTTCATTAGTAACTTATTGGATGCCCCATATTTTGACCTACGTTTTATAGATAACAAATGTGAGGTATTATGACTCTCCGAATTACAGGTCTTTCCTTGCTGTTGATCAGCATTGCTTTTTTGCTTAGTCCAACGCCTGGTTGGGTAAACAATGTCGCCGCAATGGCCTTTATCGCCGGGTTCCTGGTGTTTGCGTTAGACCTGATGCGACGCCATATTGCAAAGGGCGATTGATTCGAGCGGCATACTATCGGAACATGTTACCCGATAGTATCGTAGGGTGGGCACTTGTGCCCACCGCGTAACGGCCAAACATCCCGATAAGATTATTGTGCATGGTGGTTGCGTGGGCATTTATGCCCACCCTGCATGGTACTGCCAACACCCACTGGTGAAGGGTGCCGGGCAATCAATTAATAGAAGTGCCCTTAAGTGAAAAATATGAGCATGAGCATAAATATAAATAAGAATAGTTTTTCCAAAGATGGAGCTACAGGCATTGCTTTGTTTGATTCTGGATTCAGAATATTTTTTATGGGGGCGGGTATTTTTTCAATAGTGTCTATTGCCCTATGGTCGGCAATTTTTCATTTTCAATTGCCTTTGTCCATGCAGTCAATTAGCCACTCTCAGTGGCATGCGCATGAAATGATCTATGGCTATGGTATTGCTGTTATTACAGGTTTTTTATTGACTGCGGTAAAAAACTGGACTGGCGTTCAGACCCTTCACGGAAAACCGCTGGCATTGCTCTTTGGTTTGTGGGTGACAGTGCGTTTGTTGTTATTGACTGGAACATCGTATTTGTTAGTTGCTGGAATATTTGATGTCCTGTTTTCATTATTTTTAATCATTGCAATTGGGTACCCAATCGTGAAAGTAAAACAATGGAAGCAGCTTATTATTTTTACTATGCTTATATTGCTTGTTGCATGTAATGTTTTATTTTATCTTGGTGCGTTAAATGTTTTTGACAAGGGTACTTATTTGGGGATTTATGGTGGGTTATATTTGATTATCGGCTTAATTTTGACCATGGGCAGTAGGGTCCTGCCTTTCTTTATTGAAAGAGGGGTTGGATATCCGGTTAAATTATTCAACCCCAATTGGCTTGGCATATTGAATTTATTGCTTTTTCTTGCCTTTTTTGTGTCTGATCTCTTTTTGATAAACCAGACATTGTCCTCTTACCTGGCGCTAGGCTTATTCCTGATTAATGCTACAAGGCTGATCGGCTGGTACACGTTTGGAATATGGAAGAAAAGCCTGTTGTGGAGTTTATATTTGTCATTCTGGTTCATCTGTATTGGATTTTTACTGTTTGCCGGTATCCACTTTGTTGGAGTGAGCAAAGTTCTCGCAATTCATGCCTTTGCTGTCGGCGGAATTGGCGTGGTCACTATGGGGATGATGTCTCGCGTTGCGCTTGGACACACCGGAAGAGACATCATGAAACCGCCTAGGGGGGTAAGTTACGCTCTTGGTATATTAATATTAGGCGCTGTAGCCAGAGTAATCGCACCATTATTTGATGTGTTTAACTATGCTGTTTGGATAGGATTATCACAGGTGTTTTGGATAATTTCTTTCCTGGTATTCACGTTTATATATTTCCCTCTATTCATTAAGCCCAGGATTGATGGTCAATTCGGTTAGTGCTGGTAAACCATTGAAATGGCTAAAACCTCCGCCAGATTCAATTGTTACGACTGGATAACTTTCGTATTCCTTAGTATGTAGCGCAATGAAGATTATTGTGAGAGAGTTTTATGGACATAAAAATACTTCTAACCGTATTCACGGTCGTGTTTATTGCCGAACTCGGCGACAAGACGCAACTGGCAACGTTACTTTTTGCCGCAGACAAGCAGGTTAGCAGGTTAACAGTTTTTGTTGGCGCATCACTGGCTCTTGTCGTTGCCTCTGGGATCGGTGTATTGGCAGGCGGTGTCATATCCCAATACATCAGCGGAAAAAATCTGCATTACCTGGCGGGCTTGGGCTTCATAGGCATAGGAATCTGGACGTTGATAAGGGCATAAAATTGAGCATCTGATTCGATGCACTAACGGTTGGTTCATTTTTTACGCGTTTTATTTTTTTTTGCTTGTTTTGGGTTTGGTTTTATCTTTACTTCGTTTCTTGGTTTTTGTTTTGCGGTGATTGTCTGACCCTGTTGGGTTTTCCCCCTTCGACAACCTGGAAAGATTTAGTTGTTGCCCCGATACCCAGACTTTCTTCAAGCTATTAAACAATTTATTAGGCATGCCTTCGGGCAAATCCACCAGACTGTGGTCATCACGAATAGTGATGCGCCCAATGTATTGGCTGTCGATATCGGCCTCATTGGCGATGGCGCCAACGATGTTAGCCGGTCTGACACCATGATCATTTCCTACTTCAATTCGGTAACGTATCATGCCTTGGCCGGGTGGAGTCTCTTTCCTTGGGGGACGCTTACGCTCTTTGCGATCCGATTTTTCATGTCGTGGGTTCTTATCTTTATTCCAGCTATTTTTTTCTTGTCGTTGTGGTTTGTCCCGCAACAGAAATGGGGTATCGCCTTGTGACAGTTGGGCAACAGCGGCGGCGATTTTCAGTGCTGGCACGTTATGTTCCTGCTGGTATTGTTCCATTAGTTTGGAAAACAGGCCCAAATCTTCAGTCGCCAGAGTGTCGGTAATGCGTTGTTTAAATTTTGCTATACGTTGGTCGTTAATTTTGTCGGTTGAAGGTAGAGTCATCATTTCTATCTTCTTCCTTGTGGATTTTTCGATGGCATATAGCAAACGTTTTTCGCGTGGAGCGACAAACATAATGGCATCGCCTTGTCGGCCCGCACGGCCAGTGCGTCCGATACGGTGTACGTAGGCTTCCGTGTCATAGGGTATGTCGTAGTTGATGACGTGACTGATACGCTCCACGTCAAGTCCACGCGCGGCTACATCTGTGGCAACCAGTATGTCCAGTTTGCCTTTTTTGAGTTGATCAATGGTGCGCTCACGTAGGCTCTGTTGAATGTCCCCATTTAATGGGCTAGATGAATAACCACGCGCTTTTAATTTATCGGCCAGTTCTACAGTGGCAGTTTTGGTGCGCACGAAAACAAGCATGGCTTCAAAGGGCTCGGCCTCAAGGATGCGGGTTAAGGCGTCCAGTTTATGCATGCCACTGACTGGCCAGAAACGTTGGCGGATGGTATCGACCGTGGTGGTCTTGCTCTTAATGGTAATTTGTATAGGATTATTTAAATGTTTAGTGGCAATACGCCGTATTTGCTGGGGTAGGGTGGCAGAGAACAGGGCGATTTGTCTGTCTGCGGGTGTTTGTTCCAGGATCCATGTGACATCATCTATAAAGCCCATGCGCAACATTTCATCGGCTTCATCCAGGACCAGTGCGTTGAGATTAGCAAGTTTTAATGTGCCTCGGCGCATGTGATCCATCACCCGGCCCGGTGTGCCCACCACTACGTGGACACCGCGTTTTAGGGCACGGATTTGTCCGCGATAATCCTGGCCACCATAAATTGGTAGCACATGAAATCCTTTCAGATGCTTGGCGTATTTTTGAAAGGCCTCGGCGACCTGGATAGCCAGTTCACGGGTCGGGACCAGCACCATAACTTGTGGATTTTTTTGTTTTAGGTCGAGCTTGGATAGTAACGGTAGGGCAAAAGCCGCAGTTTTGCCAGTACCTGTTTGCGCCTGCCCCAGTACATCTTTGCCTTCCAATAACAATGGAATCGTTTGTGCTTGAATGGGGGAGGGGGTTTCATAACCCACGTCATCCAATGCCTTTATAAGTGAGTGATTCAGCGCTAGTTGATCAAACGTGATGATTGGATCGGTAGTCATGTGCAGTACCTGAAGGGGTTAGGTTGCCAAAGCTTGGTTGGGGTATTTTGATTTTGCTGACTGTTGGTAATCTTAAGGGCACTTCTATTAATCGGCAACGCCTTCTATCCCACAAGGAGGCACCGAGGTCCCTCCGGGAGAAGGTGGAATGAGGAGATAATAAAACCAAAGCCTTAGCTTTATTTGCTCCCCTCACCCTAACCTTCTCCCGGAGGGAGAGGGGATTAATAGAAGTGTCCTTAAGTCAAGCCCAGAAAGGCTGCGTAGTGTAACGGTTTGTGTGCTATGTTGCATGCTGTGTGTGCGTATTGCTTTGGTGCGGCCGAAACCTACAGGTAATGTGTAATGTCTGGGTGGGTACTGTGCTAGGATGCTCCACTGCAACATGATTTTATAAAAAGAAATAAAAATATGCCAATAAAATATTATTATATAATAATAATCACCGAAAGATGAAAATCCTTTATGCCAATACAATCAGAGATCGATAAATCGCAAGGTATAGTGTTTACTACCATTTATGGCAGCGTTACTGATGCAGAAGCATTTGAGCATGAAAAGGAACTTAGGGACAGAGAGGAATTTCGGGCTCACTTTAATCAGCTCGTTGATGCCCGAGGCGTGATTGAAAACCGGCTATCTGCTGATGGTTTAGCGAAGCTTGGCAAAGTGACACCATTTGACCTCACTGCCAAGCGGGCCTGTGTGGTAAACGATGAATTGGCAGGTCTTTTTGCCGTTATCTTTGGCGTTCAATGTGGCAGTAGAGATAATTACTATATTACCAAGGATATCGTCTATGCCTATGAGTGGTTGGGTGTATAGGCATAAAATAAATACTTTTGCTATGATAGCTCCTTCAGCATTGGAGGCGGACTAAGCAACACCGTCCATTATGTATTGACTAATTCTATACCAATGTGCCGCCGCAGCTACTGCCAGCCCCAGCGGTGCACCCAAAGCAATGGTTGCCGATGGCCACCGGTTTAGCTTTAAGAGTAGGTCCATCCAGTTCCCATAGTTTTCTGCGTGGTGCTGCACCCAGGGCCAAGTCGATCATTTGGTTAAAGTCGCAATCAAAGACCTCTCCCAGCCAGTCGACACTCACCAAATGTCGGCACATCAGACCAGGTATGGTATTGGCGTTGAAGTGATGCTGAAGTAGTTGCTCATATTTTTCCAATTGTCCGTCTCGTTCCAGGGCATGACGAAACCGATTTATGGGTAGATTAGTTAGCGACAGTAGATTCGAAAACACAATAGCAAACTCTTTTTTTAGGCGCGTCTTATAGTCGGTCTCCAGTTGTGGTTGGGACGGGGGCAAGAACGCTCCGCCGGGGTTGTAGGCAAGATCCAATACGAGGTCACCTTGATGAGCATAACCCAGGCTGTTGAGTTTTTGCAGGGCGGCAATACTCTTTGTGAACACGCCTTTGCCTCGTTGTGTGTCGACGTTTTCTTCGCTATAGCAAGGTAATGAACACACCAAACGAATCTTGCGCTGTGCGTACCATTCGGCAAGATCTTCTTGTCCGGGTTCAAATAATACGGTGAGATTGCATCGGGACGTTACTGTCGCGCCCATATCCAAAAACTTATCCACAAACTGCCTGAAGTGGGGGTTTAGCTCCGGGGCGCCGCCGGTGAGGTCGACCCGTTGAATATGGTTTTGTCTTGCCCAGCCTAGAATTCTTTCCATGACCGGCCAGGACATAATCTCAGTGCGCTTTGGTCCGGCATCCACATGGCAGTGATGGCAGGCCTGGTTGCACAAACGACCCAAATTGACTTGTAATTCACCCAGTGCCGCACGGGTGAGGGGGTTTGTACCGGATTTGATCAGTTTCTCACCAAATTCAGTCGCCCCCCCAGACCGGGACGGTAGTTTTACTGCGAGATCATTCATTGAGTTGGCCTAAACATCGCCCATATATTTTTTTCGTATAAAGTGGTCAATGGATAGTTTGCCAGGGCCATGGATTAATGTCACTAGCAGGAGCAGGCCCCATAGGTGGTGCAATGTGAGCCCGGTTCCAGCAAGTTCTGGAAAGGAGATGATGGCGACGGCGTTGAAGATAAACAACCCGATGGCCGCAGCACGCCCACCGAGCCCCAGTACCAGGAAAACCGGCAGAATCAATTCCGCGCCCGTGCCCAGATAGGCCGCCACTTCCGGTGACAGCAGGGGGACATGAAAATCCCGCTCAAATTGGCTCAGTGTCTTCCACCAGCTATCGGTCTTGAGGAGCCCGGAAAAGAAAAATACATTGGCAACGTATAGCCGAATGCCGATATCCAATAATGGTCTGAGCACCTCAAGAAATTTAATGGCGGGCTTAACTATGTTTTTTGTCGTTTCGATTGAGGCCATGTGCGGTCTCCTTTGCGGTAGGCTCTTGTTTGATCGCCCTGGTTTTCCAGGGAAAAAATGACCAGCGTCTTGTTCGAGATAAATTTTTGCAAACAGCTTGTCAGGTCAAACTCCGGGTTGACATCGGCCACCAGATCAAGGGAGTCGGCAATGTTCTTGTTGCAAGCCAGTGATTCTAAAAAGGTGAACTCGTCATGGGTGATGTCATGGATTTGCGGGTCCAGTTGAGGCCGCAGGACCAATAAGTGGTTGCCGCCTATGGATAGGTCAACGGTTTGATCGCCGGAGTAGGTTTTTTGGTTCACCTGCCAAATGCGCAGGCTGGGATAGGATGATCGAAGTAGCTGGCTGGCCGGGTGTAGACCAAAGCGCAATTGATGTTGCTGATCGGGATCGACCTTGGCCAACATTTCCAGTGATAGGGCAGGGACGTCGGCGGCAAAGTAGACGCGGTGGTAGGCCCATTCCAACCTGGCAACATCAGGTAAATAGGTGTGTTCATCGACCTGCTTTAGGCCGCTGAGATACTCTGCAAAGCTATCACCATATTGCTCAAGGTCTCCAGATGTGGAAGGGTGCAGGCGGATATAACCGCGTGCCACAGAGCGGAAAAAGGCCGCCCCCACCAGGCGTTCGATGACGGGATAGGCCCCTTGAAGGGCAGAGGTCAAGCTGCTGAATACGTGATTTCGGTAGATGAACAGGCGTTGGTCTCTGGATATCTTGTCTTGGGCGACATAGGACAGGGTGTGCGTGGTGTCCGGATTGAGTAGCGTGTCGGCAAAGGCCGATTGCAACTCATGCAACGAGGGCATGACACTCATCCATTATGGTTTGGGCCCGTGATGCTTCCTCAACCAAAAAATCCAGGGGCGGAAGATCTGAATCCCACTCGATCAAGCTGGGTATGGCGCCAAGGCGCTCGATAGCCACCTGATATAGAGCCCATACCTCATCGCATATGGGTTTGTTGTGGGTGTCGATTAAAATGTCCTGGCCACCAATAATGTCAATGGTAAATCCGGCCAAGTGAATTTCTTGTACGGCGTCTGCGGTGATGGCACGTAAGTAGTGGCGGGCATCAAAGCCGTGATTGACGGCAGAGACATAGACGTTGTTGACATCCAACAATATTCCACAAGCGGTATTCTCGACGATGGCATTCATAAAATCCCATTCGGCAATAGTGGAATGGGAGTAGCTTAGATAGCTGGAGGGGTTTTCAATGAGTATCTGCTGCTGCAATATGTCTTGAACCTGGTGGACACGGGTGCTGAAATGCTTGAGTGCCTCTTCGGTATAGGGCAGAGGTAGCAGATCGTTGAAATACTTGCCGTCTACCGAACTCCAGGACAGGTGTTCAGAGACCAATCCAGGTTCGATGCGGTGTATGAGCCGGTTGAGATGATCCAAGTGTGCCTTGTTGAGAGGGTCAGTGGAGCCGATTGATAGGCCTACTCCATGTAAACTGATGGGGTAGAGTTGGCGTGCCTGTTCCAGGTAATGAAGCGGCTTACCGCCCTGGCCGAAGTAGTTCTCGCTATGGACTTCCAGCCAGCCGATTGGGGGTTGCGAGCCGATCACTTCCTTATAGTGTTCGGCCCGCAGACCGATCCCGGCTTGGGCCGGAATCTGTGCTGGGGGTCTCTCAATAGATTCAGTGGTCATGGCTAAAAGACTTAGCAGATTTTAGTGAAAAATCCATTTGATTTCTTCTACCCCGCAAGGGAGCCCTTTATCACCGTAGGAGCGCCTTGATGCACATGGACGTGCTAATGTCGCGGTAGGCACGACGCCGATAGCGACCCAGGCGCGGTACACATTGTGTGTTGTGCAACCTTCGCGGCAAGATGCCGCTCCTACGGCTTTTTCAACGTTCTGCTAGAAGAAATTATTTCTTTGCTGTTAGGGAGCCGCCTACAATCTTCTCGCAATTGCCTTTGATCACATCAATGTAGGCATCAGGCTGCGCGTCTTTTGAAGATGTGCCTTGGCAGGCTGTACCCAGGCTCTTGACGCCGCAGTCATTCTTGCCGGCCTTGACGACACCAAAACATTTTTCCAAAGGCGGGCCAGCACTATAGGCTTCGGTGGCAACCGCAGTCGCGCTCAGGGCCAGAAGGCTGCTAATGGCGGTGCTAACGAGTTTATTGCGATTTTTCATTTGTTGGGGACTCCTGTGGGTTAACGTCAATCTTGCACAGTAGGACCCTGTGATGACTGGAAAGTTTCGGGTGCACCTCGTTCCCACGCTCCCGCGTGGGAATGCATATGTTTGGCTCGGTAGGACAGGGCTATGGATTCCCACACGGGAGCGTGGGAACCAGAGAACCAGAGAAAAATAACACGCTCAACCGCCAAGATGCCAAGGTCGCCAAGCTAATAGACTGTTGATTTTAAAAAGAAAATATTTGGCGACTTTGTGCCTTGGCGGTTCAAGTTCAATTGATCAGAATTTCCCTAATTTAAATAGCCCGAGTATGGAGGAAAACTGGTACAGATGATTTTCTTCTTCCAGCGGACCGATTTCGCCATTGCCATAAAATCCAATAAACGGCATACCGGGAAACCGTTGCCGGAGTTGATCAACATCCCGGTCACGATTCCCGAAGAAGGACGGGCCACGGGCGGCACAAGGGAACAGGAGTCCAAAGTGGGGTTCGGTGCCTAAAGATTCGTAGCCCGTTTCAATGACCTGACGCATATCCCGTTCTGCGGCAAGGGCGTCACGCATGGCCCAGAACAACCGTTCCCCTGGATTCAAGGGCTGGGCCAGGGTGATGGAACCATTCTGCGGGTCGGCGGCAATGATGTAGTTTAATCGATAGCGGCCTTCGGTAATGGCGGTGTCCGGGTCGCCGAAAGTGACACCACCAATGAGCAGATGCAGGGGAATCTGTTCCATATCACCCACATTGGGGGGCAGGGATTGCACCAGCACATTGAGAGCGGGATAGCTGCCCATGCGCAGGACTTCGTAGCCCTGTACCTCGACCACCTCAATAGGGGCAGTGAGGGCACGAATACCCTGGGATACCGTTACCGCATGGTGGGCGCCGGTGATCCCGGCCTCCACTGCGCCGCTTTCGGTGATTCGACCATTGCTCCAGACCGCATAGTGACCATGGGCGGCGGTATCGCTGGACACGGCGCCAATGCGGCAGATGGGTGTGTCGAGCCAGTCGGCGCTGATGCCCTTGGGCGTGCAAAGACTGAGTGCGGCCTCACCGCGCCGGCCTGCCTGGGTGGGGGTCAGGGTGACATCGCCGCCAAATACCATGGCCGCAGCCCCTGGGCTGTCCAGCACCCACTCTTGCTCGGTAAGAATACCGCTGGCGGTACTGCCCATCACCTGGATACAGCCCGCGGCACGGGCGGCGGCACGGATGGCGGGTGTGGGGTCGGAGGCGTATTGGGGGGTGAGAAACAATAAAACACTATTGGCATGGCTTAGCCCGGCTTTGGCCAGTGCCTGTTTGACCGCAGTCTCGGCGTGATGGGCCGAGGCCTGCATACCGTAACTAAGACCAGTGGCAATGGGTACGGGTTTCATTGCGCTACTTTATTCCTATATTCACATAAGTCAAAGACAACACAGGCGCCGCAACGCGGGCGCCGGGCCTGGCAGGTATAGCGGCCGTGCAAGATGAGCCAATGATGGGCATGTTTCTTGTATTCATCGGGCACAAATTTCATCAGCTTTGCTTCTACTTCGAGTACGGTCTTTCCCGGTGCCAGGCCCATGCGATTGGAGACCCGAAAGATATGGGTGTCCACGGCAATGGTGTGCTGTCCGAATGCGATGTTGAGAATCACGTTGGCCGTTTTTCGTCCGACTCCAGGCAGGGCCTCAAGTTCCTCGCGGGTGCCGGGTACTTCACTTTGGTGTTCGTCGATGAGCAGGCGACAGGTCTTGAGTATATTTTTTGCCTTGGTGTTATACAGACCAATGGTTTTGATGTAGCCCTTCAATCGGCGCAGACCGAGGGCGAGCATGGTCTCGGGCGTGGGGGCGTCACGAAACAGTTGGACAGTAGCCTTGTTGACACTGACGTCGGTGGCCTGGGCAGAGAGAAGCACTGCGATGAGCAACTGAAATGGCGTGCCGTAGCACAACTCCGTAGTGGGGTGAGGGTTGGCCAGGCGTAGGCATTCGAAGATGCGTTTGCGCTTAGCGAGATTCACAGCTCAGGACCTGATATTTCTAAGGAACCTCTGATTAATACGCTCAACCGCCAAGACGCCAAGCCAATAGATTGTTGTTTTTGTGAAGAAAATTCTTGGCGTCTTGGCATCTTGGCGGTTCAAATTAAATTAGTCAGAATTTCCTTAAGTATTGTGACCAAACACACGGGGTCGACTGTAGCGGTCGATGGTCGGTGCAGCCATGTTCATGATCAGAATTGCAAAGGCGATGGCATCCGGATAACCACAGAAATTGCCAATCATATAGACCAATATACCGCTACCCATTCCGAACCATAGGCGTCCACGATCCGTGGTGCATGCGGTGACAGGATCGGTGGCAATAAAAAATGCACCGAGCATGGTGGTGCCGCTAAACAGATAGAAAAGGGGCATGGGGTAGAGTGATGGTGACCACAACCAAAAAACGGTGGCCAGGAGCGCCATGCTTATCAGCATGGCGATGGGGATATGCCAACTGATAACACGCTTGGCGATTAACCACAGGCCACCCATTAAAAATGCAATATTAGTGAGACTTTTATCCCAAGGGGTGAGCAGCTCAGGCCAATGGGTTATTTCGGTTGGAAAGGCAAGGAGCAATAATGCATAACCGGCCATGGCGGGATTAAAGGGATTGTGCCCCAGGCCCCCATACAAATGTTTTGCCACCACGATGGCGAACACCGCACCGATCATGGGCAGCCACCCTGGCAGCAGGGGGGGCAAGACCAGGGCCAGGACCAGGGCCGTAAGCGTCGCACTGTAATCGCCAAGTGCCGCAAGCACAGGGCGTTGGCGCAACATCAGCACCACAGTCTCGGCAACAAGCGCGCTAGTCACAGCGATGGCAATGTTGATCAATGGCCCCCAGCCATAAATCCACAGGCTGACCCCTATCCCTGGTATGAGGGCATAAATGACCGTGCGCATCATGGCGCCCACGCCGGTAGGGTTATGGATCAGCAAAGACATATGGGCAATTACTATAATTGATCAGTGCTGTCCCGTTAACTCCCTCTCCCTCCGGGAGCACCCCTAGGGCATAAAAGGGTTGGGGTGAGGGGGTAATAAATGGATAACTCATTGTTTTATATTCCCCTCGGCAACTGCGTCCTGCGTTGCTCTACCTCCTGCGTCCATGCAGTCGTCATCCTAGCCTTCTCCCTGATGGAGAAGGGATGGCTTTGATTGTCGAGTTGTTCAAATTCATGTCTGCAATGTCATTGATCGCATTGTTTGTCCTGATAATCAGAGTGTTACAATGCATCAAGGTTAGGTTAACGGGACAGCAGTGATAATTGATAATTCCTTCTACCCCTCAAGGGGTGCACCGAGGTCCTTCCGGGAGAGGGGGTTAATAGAATCGCCCTGAATTGTTTGCGGGTGGTCGTCAATGTAACGATGATGTACTGATACGGCAAACCCATGATGGATTTTCTGTTTGGTGCGGAAAAGCCGAAGGAGGTTGATTAATGAAATACCGGGTGATTGAGGTGCCGGATCACAAGGAAGTCGCAAAAGGGACATCCTCAAATATTTATTGCCGGAAAAATACCTTTGCGACAGTAACCACTGTTTTCACGACAAATAATATGTTTATATGTCGCTAAAATGCTCTTTGCGACATATAATCTGACTCATGCCTAAAAAGATTGCCGAACAAGAGCTTGAGGCCATTATTGAGATCGTGGCGGCTCACCCTGGTGGGGTGCCGGTCAAGATCATTCGTGATGGGTTGATATTCGAGCTTCCCCCCCGGATGCTACAGCGTCGTCTGGCATTGCTGGTCAAACAGAAGCGGCTGGCTGTTGAGGGTCGTGGCCGGGGCAGTCGCTATCAGCACCCTGCCAACATTGGCAGGGTGCATAACGTAGAGGTCATCGAAAAGATAGGAGTACGCGACGGAGTACGTGGCGAAGTCTACGTGCCGATTTCACCCGGGGGCGAGGCAATCAAGCAGGCTGTCCGCGAGCCGTTTCAGAACCGGTACCCAGTTGGATACAACCGGGTTTTCCTTGATGAATACCGGCCCAACGAAACCTTCTATCTTTCAGTCCAAACACGGCAGCGCCTTTTCGAGATGGGGCGTTCACCAGATGGCCCGCGCCTGGCTGGAACTTATGCGCGGCAGATATTCAATCGATTGCTAATCGATCTGTCCTGGAACTCCAGCCGATTGGAAGGCAACACCTACTCGCTACTCGAAACCGAGCGTCTGCTTGAATTGGGAGAGGCCGCCGAAGGTAAAGATGTCCTGGAAGCGCAGATGATCCTAAATCACAAGGCCGCCATCGAGCTGTTGGTTGAGCAGGCCGCTGAGGTCGATTTCAATCGCTACACTGTCCTCAACCTGCATGCCTTGCTATCGGATAACTTGCTCGCCGATCCGCAGGCCTGCGGTCGCTTGCGTACTATTGCCGTTGGGATTGATGGGACGGTCTACCATCCGTTGGAAGTGCCGCAGTTAATCGATGAATGTTTCCAGCAGCTTCTCGATACCGCTGCGGCGATTACCGACCCGTTCGAGCAAGCTTTCTTCGCTATGGTGCATTTACCTTATTTGCAACCGTTTGAAGACGTGAATAAACGTGTTTCCAGGCTAGCCTTGAATCTGCCACTTATTCGCCAGAACCTGAGCCCACTATCGTTTGTGGATGTGCCCGAACGCGCCTATATCGATGGCATTCTCGGGGTGTACGAACTTAATCGCGTCGAGTTGTTGCGCGATGTGTTCATTTGGGCTTATGAGCGTTCGTGCGCACGCTATTCAGCTGTGCGGCAGTCATTGGGAGAGCCGGATCCGTTTCGTCTGAGATACCGTACATGGGTGGCCGAGGTTGTCACCGGGATTGTTCGTGGCGGCATGGATAAAAAAACCGCAGCAGCCTTCATCAAGCAGCGTGCTGTGAAGGACGTGCCGCCAGAAGATCGAGCGCGTTTTATCGAGGTGGTAGAAACGGAAGTGATGAGCCTTCACGAGGGGAATATTGCGCGTTACCGTTTGCGTCCATCACAGTACCAGACGTGGCAGGAGACGTGGTGCTGATGCTGCATAGAAAAGTACATGCCTAAATTCTCCGAACAAAAACTTAAGGGCACTTCTATTAATTGATAACCCCTTCCACCCCACAGGGTGGCCCTTTTGTGCCCTGGGGTGCTCCCGGAGGGAGAGGGTATCAATAGAAGTGCCCTTAACTTTATTTTCCTTTATCTCATTATCATCATCACCCCACATGGGCTGCACTGGCGAGCTTACAAGGACGTGCACAAGGTCGATGGTCATATGGACAGGGCCGTCGACCGATAGGGATGGATTGACGAAACCCCATCCTCCTGCTCTTAGTGCTTGTCACCCAATACGGGGTGATGGCTTTCGTATATGGTGAATTTTGAAGTCTGTGAATTGAGTAACGCCGCCTCAATTTGGTTTCTGCCCCTGCCGTTATAGCTGCTGTCCAACAGCGCTTGGTAGGATCGGGTGTAAAAGGCGTCCGGCTCGACCCGAACCCGGAACACCAGAGATGTGGCTTGCCCATGCAGGGGCACCTCATACTCAACGGTGACGTCGGCATCGGGCGCAAGTCGAGTGTCGAAATATTCTTTGCTCAAATCCAGGGCGATCTTCCGGCCTACCGTGTATTGGCGCAAGGTCCCGGGCAAGGATTTTCCACGGGCGTCGGTCTGATAACCCTCCAGCAATACGCGGGGTGTTACATAGGTAGGGAAATAATGGCCGGTGCCGGTATTCTTCATGGTCAGCTTGCCGTACAGAATCGTTGCCGTGACATGGATTTCTTGAGCCTGGATGTCCACACCCCGGCCGGTCATCTCCAGGTCGTGGATTCCTCGCCAAAGGTGGCGTCGATCCGGCATGTGGCAGGATTGGCAGGTGACCCCCTTGCGTGCGTACCGGCTTGCCTGCCACTCTGCGAGGGTATTTTCCAACAATTTTCCGTTCAATGCGTACCCGTCCGCCTCGAATTGGTGACAGGCCGCGCAAAAGCGCGAGTCCTCGAAGGCGGTGTTTTCTTGCCAACCGCCATGGGGGAGTGCGGCCGGATCAGTGGGCACGGGCAGTCCCGGGCGTCGTGGTGGCCCGTACCATTGATAGCCGCGCACATGGCAGGTGGCACACACCAGGCCCTCCTCGTGGAGGGGGCGCCCCGGATTATGCCGGGGAGTGGTTGCGACACCGCTTTCCCGGGTCGCGGCGAGGGATGCAGCGAGGCTGTCCGCCTGCTCCTTAAGAGGCGCATGACAGCGGATGCAAGCTTGATGTTCATCCCGTGCCTGAGGAGACATATCCACCAACTGTCCTGCCACGCCAGGCCCCATTGCGCGGCTGTGCAGGCTTTGTCGCCAGTCATTGAACTGGGCGCTGTGGCAGGTGCCGCATGAACCGGGCGCCAGAGAGGCTTCCAGCTCACCGAAGCCCGAAGGGGGCTTTCCTTGGGCAGTCAGGGGTCGGTCCCAGTATCGCTGCAGAAAGCTTTCGATCAATTGGTCTGGAGGCTGTGAGCCGGGTAGATCGGTCGGAGGATCGGCCGCCTCACCGGTTCCGGAGAGAATGGAAAAGACTAGGCAAAACAGAGAGAGAAGGCGCAGCCGCCTTCTCTCTCTTGTCTGGTAAGACATGCGGTCTTGTAACTGGGTTCGGGGCTAAATTGTAGCGATTTATTTTTTCGCGCAGGGGTTACCCATCATCTTGCCGCCACCCATCGCTTTACCGCCGCAAGGATTGCTCATCATCTTACCGCCACCCATCGTCTTACCACCGCAGGGGTTGCCCATCATTTTGCCGCCACCAGGGTGCGCCGCCTTCGGCTTGAAGGTTTTTTGTACCTCCGCCGTATAGGCCGTCAGCGCCGCCAGTTCCTGCGAATCCCAGGGGAATGGCTTGCCGGCCATCGGCGCGGCCAGGCAAAATTGCACCACTTCGTCGAGGTTAATCGTTTTTATCCCGGCTTGGTCATGCGCCATTTTCACGGTATGTGGATAGGGTTTGGCGAAGGTGGCGTTGAAGGCGGCATTGTCCTTATGACAGGAATTACAGGACAGGCCGTTGGTGCTGAGCTTTTTGTCGTTCCAGAGCTGTTTCCCTTCCTTAACGAGGTCAGCGGACTTGCCGGCCTTGAGTTTGGTTCCGGCCGGGCGTGTTACCAGCTTCGGATCTACTTTATGGGCTGCATGGTCAGCGTGTTTCATCCCGCAGGGATTAGACTTTTTGACACTGCAAGGGTTGCTCATCTTGGGTGCGCATGGATTGGCAGCCAGAGCCGTTGCGGAGAAATAGCCGCTCCCCAGCAATAAGACTCCGGCAAGAACGACAACACTGGTCGCGGACAGTATAAAACGTTTCATTAGTGACTCTCCTTTTAGTTGTTTGGTTGGCTAAGTGGATCCGAATATAATCGGCAGACCACTTTTCCGGTGGTGATTATCGTATAGTCCACCCCGATCTATAATGCAAGGCGCATGGGACGAAGACCGATGAATGAGCTTAACATTCATGCCCATAATGGGGAAATAGGGTCAGGTCTTGTCTTTTGCTTATTACATGCTAAACTTGACAGATGGCAAGACCCTTAAGAATTGAATTCAGAGGTGCGTTGTATCATGTCACCTCCCGTGGTGATGGGCGCGAAGACATTTATCTGTCAGATAAGGACCGGGTTCAGTATCTCGATGTTTTGGCGCAAGTCTGCGAGCGTTTCAACTGGGTTCTCCATGCCTATTGCCTGATGACCAACCATTATCACTTGTTGGTGGAGACGCCTGACGGGAATCTCTCTCAGGGAATGCGACAGTTAAACGGCGTGTACACCCAACACTTTAACCGCCATCACAACCGGGTGGGCCATGTGTATCAAGGGCGCTATAAAGCCATCATCGTTCAAAAAGACACGTATCTGTTGGAACTGGCACGCTATATTGTGCTTAATCCGGTCAGGGCAGGCATGGTCAAGGCAGCCAAGGACTGGCCGTGGAGCAGTTATCGGGCGACAGCAGGCACAAGGAAGGCCCCCGATTGGTTACAGACCGATTGGGTGTTATCCGCCTTTGCCAAGCGAAAAGGGACGGCCATCCAACGTTACCGCTCTTTTGTCGCCGAAGGCAAACATCAGCCGAGTCCTTGGAAACTGTTAAAGAACCAAATCTATCTTGGCAGTGATCGGTTTGTCGAGAAGATGCAGCGTAAAGTTGATCGCGATAGAGACCTCAGCGAGGTACCTTTGGCCCAAAAGCGCCGCCAGGCAAAATCACTCGCGCACTATGAAAGGCGGCACAAGGACCGGGACACCGCGATTCGTATCGCCTATGCCAGTGGTGGTTATAGCATGAAGCACATCGGTGAACATTTTGGATTACACTATTCTCGAATCAGTCGCATTATTAATAATAGCATTAGGGCAAAAGACAAGACCTGACCCTGTTTTGCTCATTGATCGGGGACCTGTCGAATATGTGCTACAATTCGTTAATGTTATTGGTTCTATGCTGAGGTAACCGCAAATGCATTCCTACACAGCCATCATTGAGCACTGCCACGACACAGGCCTGTTTATCGGCTATGTGCCTGGATTTTCTGGCGCCCACAGTCAAGGCGAGACTCTTGACGAACTCAACAACAACCTTAAGGAAGTTATCGAAATGCTGCTCGAAGATGGTGAGCCAAAGTCGGAGGTCGAATACGTTGGTACCCAGACGGTTGTTGTGGCCTGAAGGTGCCAGGAATTCCGGTTCTTAAGTCTCGCGAAGTTATTGCAATCCTCACAACCCTGGGTTTTGTCGAAGTTCGACAACGAGGGTCCCATAAGCAATTTCGCCATTTTGACGGTAGGGCCACAACGGTGCCTGTTCATCAGGGCCGTGATATCTCACCTATACTGCTACGGCAAATAGCCAAGGATATCGGTCTGACGCTGACCGAGTTTGTTAGACCACAAATAAGGGGGCAGTAGTGGCTTGCCGTAAAGGACCTCAGCGTGTCAGATGCCTTAGGTGCTGAGCAGAAGCTGAGTTGAGCATGCTGCTCCCATAATCCCAAAATTGGATCTCAGAGTAGGGCTTTTAAAAGGAAAAGGC
>DRJZ01000177.1 GCA_011052015.1 Acidiferrobacteraceae bacterium
ACGGCACCATCAAAGTCCGAACCCAGCGCCACATGATTGATGCCGACAAGTTTACTCACATAGCGCAGGCTGCGGACTATGGCGGCTACACCTTTTCCACAGGTTGCCTGTGGCCAAAATCCGATGCCAATGAGGCCACCGGTGGCGGCAATACGGCGTAACTGATCGTCGGTCAAATTTCGGGGGTTGTTACACACACCGCGGGCGCCGGTATGGCTCACCACCACCGGCCGCTGGGCCATGGCCAAGACATCATCAATAAGTTTGTCAGAACTGTGGGCCAGGTCCACGAACATGCCGCGTTGCTCCATACGCTTGATGACACGCCGCCCGAATGCGGTCAGCCCGCCCTTTTTTACTCCGTGGGCAGACCCGCCTACGGCGTTATCAAAGAAATGGGCCAATCCCACCATACGTATCCCGGCGTTAAAAAATTCATCCAGGACTTCAATACGCCCCTCCAGGGCATGGGCGCCTTCTACGCTTAGTAGCCCTGCTGTGAGTGATGGATCTTTTTTCCGCTGTTGTAGAAATTCGCTGACGTCTACCCTGCTGGTCAACAGACGGAAACGATGCGCCGGATTGGCGGCGAGGCGTTGTAAGCGTTTAGCATGATAGGCCACCCGTGCCGACAGGTTGAACCAAGTGCGTGGCGGCAAACCCTGAACTATAGACAGGCGGGTAATATCGTCGCTGTCGGCGGTGTTGCGATGGATATTGAGACCGTGGGGGGTCTTACTGACGATGGAAAAGACCTCAATGGCAAGGTTACCACGGCGCATGCGGGACAGATCCAGGTGGCCGCGATTCGACGCCTCACCGAGGTCCCGCCCCCACAACAAACTGTCCCCATGCAGATCGGCAATCAACAACTCTTGGTGTAACCGCCGGGCACGGTCCGATACCGGTTGAGGGGTAGAACCGGTGAGGGTATTACGCTGTTGTTCCACCCAGACCGGGACAATACGGTGTATGGACCAGGCTATGACCAACAGGACCAGCAAAAAAAACACCCCAATTACAGTGGGTTTTGATATTTTTGTCGTTGACGACAAAACTGATCGTGCCATAATACTCCCTAAGTAGCGTTCACTGAGGCCTTAACAGGGGAAGCTTTGGTGAGTTGATCCATGCCCTGATCCTTATAGGAGGTGATCCCATGTCTGACGGATGTATCGAGGTGTTGACGGGGTAGGATCGGTTACGCGCCGATTTCCTCGGCAACCCCTTACCATCGAAGGCCCCGCCTGTACCTTGCAAGCGGGGCCTTTTATTTTGTAAAGAAATCACAGCAAGCTATGGGGATGCAAGGACGCAACCCCCAGAAATTAATCGCTTACCTCTATTTATTGTCTCCAGGGGACCCGATCCAGAACGACATGTCTCGCTCCAGGAACTCCGCCACCGGCATGTAATGGGATCCATCACAGGAAAATGTCAGGCCCAACATGCCGTTCATAATATTGATGGATGCCGAACGCAGGTAAATCGTCTCATCTGCAAAACGCAGGGCCTTAAACTGAGCGAATACCTTGCTAATCTGCTCAGGGGTGATCTTGGCCTTGTCTGGATAGGGATGCAACGGATAGGCCAAACAAAATTCCGGATCGATAATTTCATCCACCCCATGAAGGCGGTAGTCATAGGGATCCTCGAGCAACCAAAAGGAACAGCGGCCACTGGAAAAATGGATCTTGGCGTGAAACACGCCGTGTTCAATCATAAAGGTTTCGATACTGGCCAATGCCGCATCGAAGTGATCATCAAACCGACTCTGTGCCCGGCTCTGCATAAACACGGTGCCGCGTACTGCAGGATCGCCCCGAAACTGTTGCCAGTGCATTTCCGGTGCGGTGAGTTGAGTGTCGCGCAGCAAATCATTCACCGCAAAATCAGCGGCAATAAAACCCTTTAGTTCATCCTCACTGCGTATCGCTTGCAGCGCGGTAACACATGACTTGTGGGTATAGAGGCTCTTATAAACCGAGGACAACATAATACCCTTAAAAGGCAGATTATTTTTAAGGTAGGGACGGTCTGACAAATTACGATCACGCCAACTCGAGTCTATACCCTCGGCCTGAACCATAGATGAGATTGCAATCCCTTCCACGTTCCAGGAATAAAGTAAGTGGCAATTGGGGATACTGCCCATATCCGCTTGCAGTATCTCATCCAGGGCATCGGGTTGCGGCCAAACCGCAGCACAGCGCTCCGCTAACGCCCTTAACGGTTCACTGACCGCGTCGGCCAGGGCAGCCTTTTTTGCCAAAATGGTCTGTTGAATGTGGCTTTGTGCCTGCTCAGTCATAACGTAATTAAAAAAATTGGGTTAAATCGGCTAGAAGCGATACTAGCAGATGTCAATGACAACCTTATTACAACTCCACGCTTACTTCGTAACCCGTATATTTTCGGATATTGATCACGCCATTATCCAGGATCAGATATTGCCCTTTAATACCCATCAACGTGCCTTCCACCCTTGGGGTTTTATCCATATTGATAGACGCCACCTTTTCAGGGTATTGATTGACCGGGTAGTTGATACTGATCGTCTCCACATCCATTAAATGCCGGATACTGCCCTCGCCAAAGCGTTGCTCAATCGCGTCTAGCCTGGCGCTACAGGCCTGCCGTAATGCTTCAGAGACCTTTTTCAGATCCACAAGTTCCGGCGCCCCCTTTAACATCCGACGCCAGTCAGTACGGTCGGCCACGTGCTCTTTGAAAACGATCTCCACCAGACCGGACAGATAACGATCTTTAACCTGATAGACGGGCAATGCCTGTCCCGCGCCTTGGTCAATCCAGCGCGTGGGGACCTGGGTGCCCCGGGTAATGCCAACCTTGATCCCCGATGAATTGGCGAGATAGACGATATGATTCTGCAGACAATGGTCCACCGCCCAATCGGGCTCGCGGCAGGTCCCGGCGTCATAGTGGCACAACTCCGGACTGACGATACAGCGATCACAGCGGGCCAGTTTCTGCATGCAGGGAAAGCAATATCCCTGGCTAAAACTCTTATTGGTCTTTCGCCCACAAGCGATACAGTGGATTCGACCATTATAGTGGATCACGATAGACTGGCCGATGACTGCGTTAAGGGGGATGCGTGTGTCACCCACGGGCAGGCTGTACGCCACTGGGGAAGCCAGCACACTTTTCATCTTCCTGAGGTTGCCCGACACCATCATGGGGCGGCATCCTAACATGACGCACTATATCCGCATAAACACCAAAACCGGGTAAAACTGGTTAGAATAGCCCTATGAATGCACAAAAACCCCTCGACAACAATGCGCCATGGTTTGTCTACATCGTGCAGTGTCGTGGTGGCACTTACTACACCGGCATCACCACCGATCTCGAACGGCGGATACAGGAACACAATGACACTCGCAAGGCGGCACGCTACACCCGCAGCCGACGCCCGGTGAACCTGGCCTATGCGGAGGGCCATGACTCCCGCTCCGAGGCCTCAAAACGAGAGCATCAACTCAAACAACTCACTGTGGCTCAAAAAAGGTCCTTGATCCAAAGCCATCAGAATCATCAACAGCCATGAGGGCCGACGCCAGACAAGATCAAAGGACACTCTTGTTTGCGCCAATGTACCCTAATAAACATTTGTGTATAATCGCGCGCCTCGCATAACCTGGTTTTTTTGAATATTTATGAGTAATACAACTGGTGAAATCGCCCGCAGGCGGGCCTTTGCCATCATCTCCCACCCAGACGCTGGCAAGACTACCCTGACCGAGAAGCTGCTGCTGTTTGGTGGCGCCATCCAACTCGCCGGTACCGTTAAGGGCCGCAAGAGTGACCGTCATGCCACCTCCGACTGGATGGAGTTGGAAAAACAACGCGGTATCTCGGTCACCTCCTCGGTGATGCAGTTTCCCTATGAAGGTCGAGTGGTCAACCTGCTCGACACCCCAGGGCATGGGGACTTCTCCGAAGATACCTATCGCACCCTCACCGCCGTGGATTCGGCCCTGATGGTCATCGATTGCGCCAAGGGTGTTGAGGAACGTACGATTAAGCTAATGGATGTCTGTCGGCTGCGCAACACCCCCATTATGACATTCATCAACAAACTCGACCGGGAAAGTCGCGATCCCATCGAGATCCTGGACGAGATCGAAACCGTGCTCAATATACAATGCGCCCCTGTCACGTGGCCCATTGGCAGTGGAAAACGCTTTAAGGGCGTCTACCACCTTATAGATGACAACGTACACTTCTTTAGTCCAACCCACGGTGGCAAGATTCAGGAAGGCCAGGTCATTCATGGGTTGGACAACCCCAAGCTTGATGAGCTGTTGCAGGAACAGGCCAACGATTTAAGGGCCGAAGTTGAGTTGGTCAAAGGCGCCAGCCACACCTTCGATCCCGCTGCCTATCTTGAAGGCTCCCTCTCCCCGGTGTTCTTTGGCTCTGCGGTCAACAATTTTGGGGTCAAAGAACTGCTGGATCGATTCGTTGAAACTGCGCCGACGCCCCAACCACGGGAGGCCATCTCGCGGATCGTTGAACCTGATGAATCCAACTTTTCGGGATTTGTATTTAAGATCCAGGCCAACATGGACCCACAACACCGTGATCGCATCGCCTTTTTACGCATTACTTCGGGTAAGTACGAGAAGGGCATGAAGCTACGGCATGTCCGCATCAAAAAAGATGTGCAAATATCCAATGCCATCACCTTCATGGCCCGTGACCGGGGTCAGGTGGAGACGGCCTATGCCGGTGACATCATCGGCCTGCACAATCACGGCACCATCCGCATTGGCGACACCTTCTCCCAGGGCGAAGAATTAAAATTTACCGGCGTCCCCAACTTTGCCCCGGAACTGTTTCGCCGTGTGCTACTGCGTGATCCGTTGCGCATGAAGGCCCTGCAAAAGGGGCTCGACCAACTCAGCGAAGAAGGCGCCACCCAGGTATTTCGCCCTCTGGCCGGTAGCAACGACCTGATCCTGGGCGCAGTCGGTGTATTGCAATTTGATGTAGTGGCCTACCGCCTAAAGAATGAGTACAACGTAGAATGCAGTTACGAGACGGTCAACGTCAACACCGCCCGTTGGGTGGAATGCGAAAACGAGAAACGGTTAGAAGAATTCAAAACCAAAAATGCCGTCAACCTGGCCGAGGACAGCGGCGGCCTGCTCTCCTACCTAGCCCCCAGCATGGTCAACCTCAACCTCACCATGGAGCGTTGGCCTGAGGTGAAGTTTCTTGCTACTCGAGAACATTAAAGGGCACTTCTATTAATTGATAGTTCCTTCTCCCCCCGGGAGAAGGTTAGAGCCTGCCCCGGACTCGATCCGGGGATGAGGGGATAATAAAATCAGAGTCTTAGCTTTACTTGCCCCCTCACCCTAACCCTTTTATGCCCTAGGGGTGCTCCCGGAGGGGAGAGGGTATTAATAGAAGCGCCCACATATCTTTTTAAAAATCAAGACTCCATTGGCTTAGCGGCCTTGGCGCCTTGGTGGTTGAGCATATTATTCAGAAAAAAGTTTCCTGTATCTCACTCTTTATTTTCTTTGAGCCTCTGCCCCTTCGCGGCAACAACTATTACAGACAATCTAAACCGTTATGCTCACTCCAGCACGACGGGAATCCCCGGCGCCTTCGAAGCGGGCCTGTTTAAGATTCACCCGCACCGTATGGGCGCCACCGAAAAACAGATCACGCCCCTGCCACCGTTCAACATTTTTAAAATCGGCAGCTAACGCATCGGCTGTTTCCCTGGAATATCCGCCTTCAATCTGCAACTGATCGTCCTCAAAATGGATGCGGGGACTTTCCACCGCCTCTATGGGAAGCATACCGAATTCAAGCAGATTCATCAGTACCTGTAACACCGTGGTACGAATACGATTGGAACCACCGGACCCGGTAGCGATGATAGCCCCATCGGCCTGAAACGCCAGCGTGGGCGCCATCATGGAAGACATGCGCTGATTGGTGGGAATGTCCACGAACCCAAACGGGCAAATATCCTGCTCGCCCAACATGTTATTCAGCACGATGCCAGTGCCTGGAATCACATGACCACAACCCTCGCCATTGGATAAGCCCATGCTCGCCACATTACCCAGGCCATCGGCAATGCTGATCTGGGTGGTGCCGCGAGTTTGTTGCACACCCTCAAGCAACAACTGCCGATAAAGGTCCAGGTGTTCTGGCTCGAACATGGCCTCGGTATCTAAGGCGCCGCATTGGCTAGGCAGCATGCGTTGCATGCGCGCCTGATCGGTCATGGCCATGACACGGGCCAGTTTAGCCAGATAGGCAACGCAATCCAGGGCATTTGGCCCACAGATATCTGTGCCACAGGAACTTAGCAAGTCCATGGCAAAGGCCACCATAATGCCGCCACTGGCGGGGGGCGGATTAGTCAATATACGATTGTTGCGGAATCTGAATTCAAAAGGTTTGCGTTTTATAGTCCGATAGGCCTCAAGGTCATCACTACTCACCGCGCCACCGGCTCCATGCAAGGCCGCAAGCTTCTGACCAATCTCGCCCTTATAGAACAGATCGTCACCTTCTGTGAGCAGTGCCTCCAGGGTCGCGGCAAGATCCGGAAGCGTCAGCAGATCGCCCTCACCCACCAACTCATTCTTATCATCCCCACGACCAAAGATACGCCGGGACTCCGGGGTCGATAAATAGATAGCCCTGACCAGTCGAAAAAAATAACCCTGGAAACTATTGAGCCGAATACCTTGGCGTGCGGCCTGTATCGCGGGGGCCATGACCTCGGCCATGGGCAATTGGCCCAGATCACGATGAATGGCAAATAAACCTTTCACCACACCCGGGACCGCCACCGAGCCTAGACCAATGTGGAACTCCTGTTGGGCCGTGCCAAAGTTTGCGACGATGGGATAAAAGTCACGATCTGCCGCAGGGGCCTGCAACGGAGTCTGGACAAAAAAATCGTAGGCACAATTATCACCATTTTGGTGATGTCCCACAAGAAAGCCACCTCCGCCCAAGGATGCGAATACAGGCTCGACGACGCAGGCGGTAAAGCCTGCGGCGACGATGGCATCATAGGCATTGCCACCTTCGTCTAATAACTGTGCGGCAGCCTCGGCAGTGTGTTGATGGCCTGCGGCAATAACGCCCTTAACCATAACCCTGCACTCCAGGCCTAAGGATCAGTCAGCAGGTTTAATTTTGATGAGTTCTATGTCAAACACCAAGGTTGCATTGGGCCCGATCAGTGCACCGGCGCCGGTTGGGCCATAGGCCATTTCAGGCGGTATCACCACTTGCCACTTTGCACCCTCTTTCATCAGCACCAGGACCTCTTGCCAACCCCGTATCACATGGCTCACGCCAAATGTTGCTGGCTCGTTACGGCTATAGGAACTGTCAAACTCCTTGCCATCAACAAGACTACCGCGATAGTGAACCACCACCGTGTCTTCGGGTTTGGGTTTTTTGCCTTTTCCCGCAGTGATAACCTTGTACTGGACTCCGCTGGGTAAAACACTAACACCTTCTTTTTTCATATTGGTATCTCTATATGTCTTGCCGGCCTCGGCATTTTGTGCAGCCGCCGCGCCCTGCGCCTGGCCTCGTTTCTTCTGGTAGCTAAGAATCGCCCCGCGCCGGGATGTCTCGTCCAACTGTGGTGTGGTTTGAGACATGGCATCGTGTACACCGGCCGCGACCAACTTGGGGTCGACTGGCAAACTATCACGGTTGAGCCGGGTGCCCACTTGATAACCGATGGCATAACTTAATTTTTGATCTTCGCTGGTCAGATTGCCCGACACATCAAAACCGTCCGACTCTCCACCGCAGGCAGAAACCAATATTGCAGAAATGATTATAGCAAGAAAATGTTTCATGACGGCCCTACTCTCGTTTTATTAAAAGCGCATCATAATCTGGATTTCCGCGCTATACCACCAAACCTGTATTTCAAGCATATATAGGCCTTTCAAAGCCACTCAAGCAACCACTCTGGATGGTCGATAATATCTATGTAGAGGGGCCACTCATTTGTCGGAAGTGAACATGGCTTATCATTACCCAACGCATCAGGATGCTTGGCATAAAGATTCCTGCCAATCTGATACCGGAGCGGTTCTGTTCCGGCTTTCGTCACAGCCTGAAAGGCGGCCAAATCGATAAAATCGAACACCTGCGGCACTCTTTCCGCCTGGGCTATCGAATGTCGAAGTTATTTCTGCGGGAATATCGTCGCCAACAAGGCATATTGACCTTCCCAACCAAAGGCCAGTTCAGGTTTCGCGCACCATAGACCGCAGACTGGAACAGCGAAAAATACTTGCCGCTACCCCTCGGCTCTTGCGTCCTTGAGTTTGCGCTCAATCTGTTTTTCTATCCAGGATGGGTCCCACCACTCTAGGGGCAACACCGGAACCCCGCGTATATAAATACCGTAGTGCAAGTGGTCCCCACCCGCCAAGCCACTGACACCGCTACGACCCAGGCGTTGACGGGCCTTCACCGTGTCGCCCTTTTTGATTTCAATGCCCGATAGGTGGGCATAGAGCGTCAGTATACCCAGGCCATGATCGATCATGACAGTATTGCCATAAATTCCCAGCGGCCCGGCAAACACCACCACACCACTGTTGGCGGCCTCAATGGGATAACGCTGGGTGACAGCAAGATCAAAACCCAGATGATACTGATGATCCACCGCTTTGCCCTTGTACATATAGGTACGATAATCGGCAAACTGCGCCTCCACCTTGGAATTGCTCAACTGAAAAAACGGTCCTGACCATAGCCGTTGGCTTCGGCTGGTCGATGCAACCTGTTTGATGGTGGCGGCATTCTCGGCCCGCATCTTCTGGTTAACCTCCAGATAGGCACTCAGCAGGTTATCGGTTGTTCCGGCGGCAAGCAGGGGTAACACCTTGCGTTCAATAAAGCCATCACTCACGTTAATAGTACGCTTGCGATAGCGGCGGTTCTTCAAAACAAAGTACATACCAGACTGGGTTTGATTGCCGGCCCTATCTTCGGCGACCACTACCGGTCGCTGCGCCTTACTCACATCATAGGGGTAGGCAAAAAAGGCCAAGCGAACTCCGGGGTCTTTGAACTGGCCCGCCTCTCCATCAAAGAAGTAATCTCCGATCTTTACGCCACTACGCTCAACGTCATCGGACACCCTATATATGATCAATCCGCTGCCACCCCTAGTAACATTGTGGTCACGACTCAGGACTTCCACCTTGGGGGGTGTTAGATCAATAATAATGGGCCTTTTAACCACAGTACGATTGCCACTGAAAAACCACCATTTGGAGTGGTCCACCACCTCTACAATTAGACTTGCGGGGCCTTCTCTGAGACTCTTACGCTTAGTCTTCAGGCTCAGTTCCAAATCTTGTTTCAACACCCCCTCTTTAAATTTCTCATTAAACAATTCCAACTCGCCTGCAACGGTACGCAGGCCCACTCTAATCTGCTTAAGCCCCTTGCCCTGATCGTAAACATGAATAGCAAATGTCCCCAACCCCAAATACTCACCTTCAATGGCCACCTCCACTTCGGGGGCATACCATTCAAATTCCGGGGCATAGTGGCGCACCACAAAACCCATGCCAGCCAAGACAATGAGTAGCAGTATCCAACGAATAAAACGTACCGGTTGTTTTTGACTATGTCGATCGTGCTGCATGCAAAACCTCTAAGTTTGTTTCCTGGTTGTCCAGGGTAATTTGTGGCTTATTCAAGTTAAAATTGGCTCTCAAACCAGAACAGACATTATCACTAGGGC
>DRJZ01000178.1 GCA_011052015.1 Acidiferrobacteraceae bacterium
CACATCATGATGCAACTTGCCGAGTTCTCAGACCGGCTGGTGGTGATGAGCGAACGCTCAGTCGAATTCCTGCGCGATATCTACCAGGTGCCGGACGAGAAGATCGCCCTCATACACCACGGCATTCCTGATGTGCCGTTTGTCGAATCCGATGCCTACAAGGACAAGTTCGGCGTATCCGGAAAGAAGATCATCCTGACCTTTGGTCTGCTTTCTCCGGGCAAAGGCATTGATGTGGTTATCGATGCCCTGCCGGAGATCGTGAAGGCCCACCCACAGGTCATCTATATGGTGGTAGGCGCCACCCATCCGCACCTCAAGGCTGAACAGGGGGAGGACTGCAGAAACAGCCTGCACATGCGCGCAAAAGCGCTCGGTGTTGCAGACCACATCGTTTTTCATGACCGTTTTGTCGCCGACGAAGACTTGCTGGAGTTTATCGGTGCGGCGGATATTTATGTCACTCCCTATCAGAACGAAGCGCAGATTATTTCCGGTACGCTCGCCTACGCGCTGGGGATGGGCAAGGCGGTAGTGTCCACGCCCTACTGGCACGCCCAGGAATTGCTCGCCGATGACCGGGGCAGGCTGGTTCCATTCCGGGACCAGGCCGCCCTGGCGCGGGAAGTCATCGACCTCCTGGATCATCCCGATGAGTGCCGTGCTATCCAGGAGAGGGCGTACCGTTACGGCCGCCAAATGGTCTGGAGCGATGTGGGCCGCCGCTATCTCGACATCTTTGCAGACGCCAAACGCCAGCGATTACGAAAGAACGTACCCGAACGCCAGATCGAGACCCTCGGACTGCGCCAGCAACGGCTACCGGAGATCAAGCTGGAATATTTACGCCGGATGACCGATGACACAGGCATGTTGCAACACGCCAAGTACACGGTTCCAGACCGGACACACGGCTATTGTGTGGACGATAATGCCCGCGCCTTGATCGTCGTCGTCACACTACAGGATCTTCAGCCTCTGGATTCGGCGCTGAGCGGCCCTGCTGCCATTTATTTGAGTTTTCTGGGGCATGCCTTCAATGCTCAGACCGGCCGCTTCCGCAATTTCATGTCCTATGATCGCTGTTGGCTAGAGGAAACAGGCTCGGAGGATTCCCATGGTCGCGCCGTGTGGGGACTGGGCGTAGCGGTAGCATTGGGCCGGGACAAGGGACTGGTGGGTTTTGCGGTGGACCTGTTTAATCGCGCGCTGGATGCCACCGAACATTTCACCTACCCGCGGGCAATTGCTTTCGCGATCATTGGCATTCATGCATATCTGAGCCGCTATAGCGGGGACAGCCGCGCGAAAAAGATGCGCAAGATACTCTCGGACCGGCTTATGCAGAAGTTCAGGGATTTCGCTACCGAAGACTGGCCCTGGTGTGAAGCTACCCTGACCTATGACAACGCCCGGTTGCCACAGGCTTTACTGCTGTCCGGGCAGTGGCTTCCCGACTGTGAGATGCTGGACATGGGTCTGCGCGCCCTCAACTGGTTGAAGCAGGTTCAGACCGATGCCAACGGCCACCACTTCTCCGCCATCGGTAATCATGGCTGGTTTCCCAAAGGTGGTGAAAAAGCGCAATTTGATCAGCAGCCTATCGAGGCGGCCGCAATGGTGGACGCTTGCATTGAAGCATTCAACTGCACACGTGATGAGGAATGGATTGCTTACGCCTACCGGTGTCTCAACTGGTACCAGGGCGAGAACGACCTGCGGGTTCCACTCAACGACCACGCTACCGGGGGCTGCCGGGACGGACTGGAAGCGCAGGGTGCGAATGAAAATCAGGGCGCAGAGTCCACGCTTTGCTGGCTCACGGCGCTGCTCGCCGTCTACAACCACTGCGGCTGGGACCGGGTTACTTCGCCGAGGGAACCAGGGGAAGAGTCTAGCCAGCCTGGTGTTGATAAGGTGTCGTAGCGACGACTACGTTATCTGGAATTCTGTGTCAGTTTGTCCATCAGCTGCGACACCGGCAGGGTTGCTATGCCGCAACGCTGGTCGCCCGAGGCATACGGGACAATCAATTCGTCCTGGTGGATGAGTGCGCCGCACGTGTAAACCACGTTCGGGACGTACCCCTCCCGCTCGTGCGCATTCGGCACCAGGATCGGTTCTTCAATCCGGCTGATGATTCGGGTCGGATCTTCCAGGTCCAGCAATTCGATGCCGAGGCTGTAGGTTCGCAGCGGGCCAACCCCGTGGGTCACTACCAGCCAGCCTTCAGGTGTTTCGATGGGTGAGCCGCCGTTCCCCATCTGCATGAATTCGTAGGGAAACTCGGGTTCCTGCAGAATTTGGGCCTGCTGCCAGAAGTGCAGATTGTCCGAGAACATGATTTTGTTGTTCTCACCATCCTGGCGTGACAGCATCACATATTTTCCACGGATCTTTCTCGGGAACAGGGCCATCCCCTTGCCCTGTACCTGGGCTCCGTTCAGCGTAATGACCTTGAACGAGAGAAAGTCGCGGGTCTCGATAAGTTGCGGCAGGATCGTCTCGCCATTGTAGGCGGTATAGGTGGCGTAGTAGATCATCGTGCCGTCGTCGACAAAACGCACAAAACGCGCATCCTCGATCCCCTTGCGCTCGGATTCCGACACGGGAAAGATCACCCGCTCGGAAATCGGATGTTCCTTGCGGAACAAAATCTGGTAATTAGATCGCGCCAGCCACATGGCCATATCAATGGCATCTGTTTTTTCCTGCGGCAGGAACTGGCCATTGTTCTGGAGTTCGGCGATCTTTCCCTGCAGATCGTTGAAGGTGAAGTTATCTGGTAGTCGGTTGAGGAGTTGATCTGTTACTGTGTTATCTGCTCCCATCTCCTGGAGTTTCAACCGGAACAGGTGTCGATCGTAGTTTGGATTAGGATGGATTTCAGGGGCTTCTACGTAATCGCTCAAGGCATCAAAGAAGATATCGTTGTTGGTATCGATAAACCCGCTACGAAACTCGATGGAGGAGATGTGGCCTTCACCAGTGGCACGGAAGCTCATAACAAACCGGCAGGAACCTTCAGGATCTGTCTCCTGGTTCGGAACCTGAACGATAGAGGGATTGAACAATGCCGCCGCCTCCACCGAGTATTCCGCGGTAAAGTACGCGCCGATCAAAAGCCGTCGTTGCTTCGATACTTGATCGACATCCGGCACAAAGCCAGCGACCAGTTCAAAATTTCGCTCCAGGTTCTCCCTGAAATAGCGATGGCGGTGGGAGAAATCCTGCAAGACGTTGTCCAGTATCGTACACGCCTCGTTCTCGTCCAGACTCAACACTCGCTCGATAATTTTTCGGACGCGATCTTCACCATGCGGCAGATATGGTCGGGTAATGACGCGGTCGATTTTCGCATTCATCACAATCGACTTGCGCCGTGCAAGTAGCGTGGGGGGGAAGATATGTTTGATTTCTGCCTTCATCAAATCACGCGATACAGGCTCTTTGTGCCTGGTACGGTCCGCATTGCAATCTGCACCACCTAATCATTGAATTATTCATACGCATATAGTTAATTATGGTAGACCATTTTTTCTACATATCACGGTAGTTTTACCCGGTTTTCGTAGAAATTTGATATAATATTCGATATCTTCCTGCTATTTTCTGCGTTCGTACAGTCAACAAGCTATTATATTATCGTGCCCCGCCATTTATTCTTGATCATTGATAACACATATTCTTTGCAAACAGGTATTTTATGAAGATTGCGATGTTAAGCCCCCTGTCCTGGCGCACACCACCACGGCATTACGGGCCGTGGGAATATGTGGTCAGTCTCCTGACCGAGCAACTGGTAACAATGGGTGTCGATGTAACCCTGTTTGCCACCGGAGATTCCGTTACCAAGGGCAAGCTCGCCTGGGTCTGTGAACGTCCCTACTCAGAAGACTCCTTGATCGACCCAAAAGTGTGGGAATGCCTGCATATTGCAGAGGTATTCAGGAGGGCGGATGAGTTTGATCTGATTCACAACCAGTTCGATTTTTTACCGCTCAGTTACAGCGGTTTTACTCATACGCCGCTCGTCACGACTATCCATGGATTCTCTTCGCCGTCGATTTTGCCCGTTTATAAAAAGTACAATAAGCGCACCCACTACGTGGCGATCAGTGAGGCCGACAAGAACTGTGAACTCGATTACATTGCAACCATCCATCATGGCATCGATCTCGCACAATTTCCCTATCGCGAAGACGCGGGAGACTACCTGTTATTCTTTGGGCGTATCCACCATCACAAGGGTGTTCGCGAGGCCATTGAGGTGGCGCGCAGAACCGGACTGCGGCTGGTGATCGCCGGGATCGTGCAGGACGAAACTTACTTCAAGGAACAGGTCGAGCCACATATTAATGGGACTAGTGTGGAATACATTGGTTCCGTCGGGCCGGAAAAAAGACAAGAGGTGCTGGGCGGTGCATTGGCGTTATTGCACCTGATTCACTTCGACGAGCCTTTCGGCCTGAGTGTAGTTGAGTCCATGGCTTGTGGTACACCGGTGATCGCCTTTGGGCGGGGTTCCATGCCGGAGCTTATTCGTGACAGCAGCACGGGATTTATTGTGGCCGATGTGGATGCCGCCGTGCAGGCAGTGGATAGAATTGGTTCGCTCGAGCGGCGCGCCTGCCGGGATGAAGTGGAGCAACGCTTCACCTGTGAGCATATGGCGCAAAAATATCTGGACGTTTATCAGAAAATCCTCGACGATCGGGAGAACTACCGACCGTGGGGACACTATGAAGACCTGCTTGAACGGGGCGATCACAAGCTCAAGGAGATCGTCGTTAAGCCGGGCGAACGGCTGAGTCTACAGAAGCATCAACGCCGCGCCGAACACTGGATCGTGGTCAGTGGCGAAGCGCTGGTCACCGTGGGGGATCAGAAAACCCCGCTCAAGCCAGGGCAGTCTGTGGACATACCTTTGGGTGCGGTACACAGAATCAAGAACCCCGGTGACATCCCGCTGGTTTTGGTTGAGGTGCAGATGGGGGATTATTTCGGCGAAGACGACATTATCCGACTGGAGGATGACTATGACCGTTGCTCGTAATGCTCCGATAATCGAACGCTGCCCAGCGAACCCGATTCTGACCAAAGACGATATCCCATATCCGGTGGAAACTGTGCACAATGCCGGTGTCACACGCTACGATGGTCGCACCATCATGTTGTTTCGATCCCACCTGCGCAACGGTCGTTCGATCATCGGCATTGCCGAGAGTGAGGACGGCTTCAAATTCATCGTCGGCCCGAAGCCGTTCCTGATACCGTCGACTGAAGGTGCATTTGGAGAGTACGAGGCTTATGGGGTGGAGGATCCCAGAATTTCGTGCATCGATGGCGAATACCTGATTACCTACAGCGCCTATTCACGCCATGGCGTGCGCATCGCGCTGGCGAAGACCCGTGATTTCCGATCCATTGAGCGCGTGGCGCTGATCACGCAGGCGGACATGCGCAATGTCGTCATCTTCCCGGAAAAATTCAATGGTCGTTACGCCCGTCTGGATCGCCCCCATTCGGAGATCAGCCCCTGGTCCGTATGGTTGTCATGGTCACCAGACCTGGTGCACTGGGGTGATTCCGAGGTGGTGATGAAACCGGTGCCATATCACTGGGACGAGTCGAAAATCGGTCCCGGTGCGACGCCGATTCGCACCGAGCGCGGCTGGCTCAGCATCTACCACGGGGTATTCGAGACCATGGACGGCGCAGTCTACCGCCTCGGCGTGGCGCTGCACGACCTCGCCAACCCGGCGAAGATTCTCGGCGTCTCGGACGAATGGGTGCTGGCCCCGGAGGATCCCTGGGAGATCACGGGCTATGTACACAACGTCGTCTTTACCTGCGGTGCAGTCGCGGATGACGACGACGGCGTAAAAATTTACTGGGGTGGCGCAGATACCGTGATGTGCGCCGGGACCGCGCGCCTTGACGATCTGGTAGACCTGTGTCTTAGCAACAGTCGGCCACCCTGTTGCGGGGGAAATAGCAGGTAAAAGTGGGCAGAAGACGGTCGCCGGTAGTTAAATGAACCTCGGCAAAGCCGGGGGCTTACCTCAAGGATTCAACGTAAAGACGAGGCCGTGACAGCCGCTGGCGGCCCTGGTGTGTTAATTTGCACCGAAGTTTGATCCAATGAGGCCGGATAATTGCGTTCTTCTCTGGCCCATCCCCGCCATGAACAGATGTTTTA
>DRJZ01000179.1 GCA_011052015.1 Acidiferrobacteraceae bacterium
CATCAAACTCTCTATCCAATTTACTCAACATAATGATGGCGTCGTTGATCACTACACCCATCATCCCCAGGGTGCCGATGGCGGCGTAGAATCCAAACAGGGCCTTGCCATGCAGCCAGAATGCCAGGACAACGCCCACGACTCCAAAGGGAATGGCGACCATGATGAGCAGGGGCCGTATCAATGAATCAAACAACAGTGCCAGAACAATAAAAATCAATGTCACTGCCAAAATAATTGCGTTTCTAAAGTCTCTTCTTGATTCACGGGTATCAAATATCTCGCCGGTAAAGGCCAGGGTGGTCGACGGCTGGGCGGCAACCACTCGGGGGAAAACGCTGCGTTCAAATTGCGCCGCGATTTCCAAGGGGGTCGCACTGGCCCCGGGGGCAAAATCTGCGTAAACGGTGGTCACCCGGCTGCCATCCAGCCTGGATATCGATACCGGCGTCTGGGTCTTGGTGATGGTCACCACGTCTCGCAACGGCACCAGGTATTGTCGATTATTCTCCACCGGCATATCCAGTATGGCCTCGATATCGGTCTTGGACTCATCCAGGATGGTCAGGCGAACGTCGATTTTTTCGTCACCCTTGGGGATTTCATAGAGCACCAAGCCCTGCAGGGCGGCACGGAATGTGGTGGCGACATCTGTCGGGTTGATAGCCAGGCGTTTGATTTTCTCGCGCTGTAGATCGACCTTATATTCGGCCAGCTTAATGGGAGTATCGATCTCTACATTGGCCAATTCGGGATTGGCCTTCATCGCCTCTGCCAGTGCATTGGCGGCGACCTCCCTGAGCTGATCATCGTTTTCTTTTACAATAATTTCTACCGGGCTGCCGCTGGCATGTCCCCAACGGCTTTTTTGCACGATAAACTTTTTCAGACCCTCTACCTTTTTGATTTCAGGCTTCCACAACGCTACCAGATCATCCGCGGACTTATCCCGTTCTTCCTTGGGAACGATCTCCACAATCATCCGAAAACGATTTTCACGCACGGCGCCACCTCGACGGCTCTTGGCGATGGCAGTACGATAACCCACAACCTCCTTGCTCATATAGGGATCGAAGATCTTTTCAATCTGCCGGGTGATGTCCGCAGTCTCATAACGGTCGGCCTTTTCCCCGGCGCTACCGGAAATAACAATGTCCCGAGTTTCCTCATGGGGGAACATGACAAATTTCATCTGTTCGGTGGCCAACCAGGCAGAAAAGATCATGAGTAGAATAAAAACACCGAATGCGGCGTGTTTTAAAGGCAATATCTTCATTAAAAACCGTCCATAGGCGGCTTCGATATCCTCAAACCAGTGGGTGCTGGGTTCATCGGCATTGTTATTCGACTTAAAAAAGCGATTAACAATGGGTAAGGTCAAGTTCATGTGGCCCGGCAATATGATTAACGCCTCCAACAGGCTGGCCCCCAGCATCAAAAAAATGATGGGCGGAATAGACCCGTAGAACGCACCGTAACGCCCGGCGAAAAAAAACAGCGGGAAGAACGCCGCGCAGGTGGTCACGATGGCGGCCCACACCGGCATAAATACCTGACTGGTGCCTTTGACCGCTGCATCAATAGAACTCATGCCCTGGGTCCGCAATCGGCCGATGTTCTCTGCCACCACAATGGCGTCGTCTACCACCACGCCCATCACAATAATGACCGCCGCCAGGGTAATATTATTAATCGTATATCCCAGCACGGTTGCGAAAATCACGGTAAAGGAGATCGTGAAGGGAATGCCCATGGCTACCCAGAATCCCGATCGCCGGTTTAGAAAAATAAGCAAGGTGATGACAATCAGGGTGAATCCAATCATGCCGTTTATGGAGATAATAGATAGCCGATTGCGCACATCAATAGATTCATCATCCAACAGCACCGCGTCGATGGGCACATCCTTGAGATAAGTTTTTCTAAAATGCGCGACAGTGGCTTCCACCGCTTTTATAGACTCGAGTATTCCATAGCCGCTGTTCTTGACGACATTGAGCATCACCGCGCCGTGGCCATTGACCTTGATGATCTCCTTCTGTAGATCAAAACCCGGCTCCACCTGGGCAATTTGTTTGAGGGCAATGGCCTGACCCTCAAACCCGGCTTGAATATAGAGCTCGTTGAGTTGCCCTACCGAATCGAGTTGGGCATTGATGGTGACTTTAGGCTCATTCTTGGTCTGGATATGCCCGGCGGGCTGACGAACATTGTTGCGACTGACTTCAGTTTTGACCTGACTGATGGGGATGGCGTAGCGAATCAGTTTTTTAGGGTCAACCTTGATTTGTAGTTCCTCCTGGAAATACCCTTTAAGGGTTACGCTATTGACCTGCGGCAAATTGACAAGCTGATTTTCCAGGGCATGGGCATAATACTGGAGCAATTGGCGCTCTGAGGTATCAAGTAAGTGCGCATCGGCGTGGATGATGGCCACATCCAGAATGGCCTTTTTAGATGTCTTAAAAACACGCACCCTGGGATCATCCCGGACCTCATCAGGTAGCTTTGCATCCAACACCGCATTGCGGATTTCGGCGATCGCCTCATCTTTGTTTGGATAAAATTTTTCCAACTCCACCGTGATACGCGTGGTTTCCTGGCTGGCGGTACTGCTAATTTTATAGATACCGTCTAACCCTTTAAGCTCGTCCTCGATCTCTTTGGTAACAAAGTGCTCCACTTCTTCGGCGGTGGCACCCGGATAGTTGGCGGAAATTCGGATTCGATCAAAAGTGACGTCGGGTAGTTCTTCCTTTTTCAGATTGGGCCAAGCCATGGCACCGCCCAGCAAAACACCTACAAACAATAAGTTTGTAACCAAATGCCGATTGACGAAATAGGAGACGAAACGTTCTA
>DRJZ01000180.1 GCA_011052015.1 Acidiferrobacteraceae bacterium
CACATTGACGTAGGCCAACAGCAGGGCGCCGCCACCGAAGAGGAGTAGAATGCTGAGTATGGAGTAGCGTGGATTGCCGGTGACAAGGCTCACGCCACCGACCAGCAGAGGTCCTAGCACCGCAGCAAATTTACCCAACATATTATAAAAACCGAAAAACTCCGCAGCCTTGTTGGTGGGGATGAGGGTGCTGTATAAGGAGCGGCTGAGGGCCTGTACCCCGCCCTGAACCAGACCGATGAGTGCCGCCAACACATAGAACTCTGCGGCTTCCTTTATAAAATAGGCCCACACTGTAATGAAAGTGTAGACCGCAAGGCCAATATAGATGCCGGTGCGGGGGCCCAAGCGCTCACCCAGTTTTCCGAAGGCGAGTGCGGCTGGAAAACCCACAAATTGGGTGATCATGATCGCCAACACCAGATCGCTGGAGGCTAGGCCAATGGCAAGGCCGTAATCCACCGCCATGCGCACGATGGTGTCGAGCCCGTCTATATAAAGGAAGTAGGCGCAAAGGAAAACAAATACTGTGCGCAGACGACGCAGCTGGGCGAAGGTCTGGCACAATTGACGAAAGCCGTTGGTGATAGCCGTGATAGAGGATACGGGCTGGTGGACATGGGGTTCTTCTACCCATAAGAAGAGGGGGATTGAGAACACCGCCCACCAGATCGCCACCAGCAGGAAGGCAATACGCACTGCTGTGACACCGTTGGCAATGCCAAACACCTGGTGCTGTTGGGTCAGGTAGACGGTGAAGGCGAAGAGCAGGCCCCCTCCCAGATAGCCCAGCGCAAAACCCAGGGACGAATTGACATGCAGTTTGTTTTTGCTGCTCACGGTGATGAGCAGTGAGTCATAGAAGATATTGCCACCGGAAAACCCAATAACGGCAAGCACATAAAGTCCTGCTGCCAGAGTCCAATGGTCGGCCTCCACCAGAAAAAGCCCGGCGGTCATGGTGATACCGAGAGTGGCAAACAGTAGCAGGAAGCGCTTGCGGGCGCTTCCCTGATCGGCGATGGCGCCTAACAGGGGTGCGGTGAGCACCACCACCAAACTGGCGATGGAGTTGGCTAACCCCAGGCGGAAAGTGGTGATACCGGCCTCCACCCCCGTGCTCCAGAACTCAGAAAAAAATAATGGAAAGAATACCGTCAACACTGCGGCGGCAAAGGCGGAGTTGGCCCAATCGTAAAGGGCCCAACCGATCAGGGGCTTAGAAGATTTCATCAATAATTTACGCGAGCACTGCAAGTGAATCTGGGGGTGACTGCTTATCGGCTGATTTTCTGGCGAGCTTGTTGATTGGGATATGGTAACTATAATTTTATCAGGAGTCTTTGTTCCTTTGTTATAAAAAGGAGCCTCTGAAGTGTAGGTGCAGCGTCAAGGTGTTGCAGTTACATGAGCCCACTCATTCAGCAGAGGATCTGTAATGAAGATACTGGCAACGGCCATAGCCTACGCAATATTCATCGTATCGGTGGTGTGGCTGTTTATTTATGCTCTTTCTTTGGTTTCTGAGTTCCTGCGATTCGTTGACAAGCGTTATCCAAAGGTTTGGGTGCTGGGTGGCATCGCCCTGGTGTTTGTGGGGATGGTGTTTGATGGCTTTCAGTTTACCGTAATGGCGCTTCTTTCTACAATCATAGGTATGCTGCTCGTTGTCATCGGCGGATTAGTCTGGTGGCTGGACAGGCGTCAGATCCTGGAACATCCAGGGCCGAGTAGCCCCAAGGCCAGCACCCAAAGTTAGTTGCCCCAGGCTCAGGCCTGAACAGTCAAGGGCAAGGGATTACGGAATCTGTGTCAGTGGAGCAGACTTATCCGAACGGCAACAGACCTGCTTGTGGAGGAAACCATGGCTCGATCAGCCAGTCGAATTTCCTTGTCCTGTGCAGTGTCGGGGTTTTTGCGGAGAATGCGAATCCCCAGACCAGTGCCGTGATGCCTAACCATTGTCCGCCGGAAAAGTTAAAAGAAATAGGCGGCGACCCGGTATTGAAAGCCATCCCGACACCGGGCACTCGGGGGCCAATATTACCAGCTACAACGTGACCCTGGACATTAATTAGGATGGACTTCGCAACCCTCACCCAGAAGATGTTGGACGCCAAGTGTTTCTAGATACGGTGCGGATTCGTGCCACAACGACCAGCCCAAACAAAAAAACCACCCTGATCGGGTGGTCCTTTTGCTTGGTGGGGTGGCGACTACCGAAAAACAATGGTAACTAATTGTGCAGACATAAGTACTGGGTCAAAAAATACGCAAGACGAAGTTTCAGATGGAATATATCCTTTTTTGTACGCTCTCAAACGGTAGAAAAGATTAATAGCTATTCATTTGATGGTGAAGCAATTTTAACAGCAGGAGATGGCGTAGGTACCGGTAAAGTTTTTCATTACATTAATGGTAAATTTGATTTGCATCAGAGGGTTTACATAATTAGTGGTTTCAAAGAATCTATTGATGGTTACTACTTATTTTTAAATTTCAGTAATTATTTTTATAACAGAATAATGTATAATGACAGCAAAGTCTTCAGTAGATTCTGTTCGTATGGAAATGATTGCTGATATGACGATATCATTTCCTTCTACTAAGAAGGAACAAACCCACATTGTCACCATCCTCTCCGACATGGACGCCGACATCGCCGCACTGGAAACCAAACTTGCCAAAATCCAACACATCAAACAGGGCATGATGCAAAATCTGCTCACGGGCAGGATACGGCTGATATGACAAAATACGATATTGGCGGCTCGCAGGGGCGGTATCAACCGGGACCGAACGACAGCGTACTGGAAAACAAGCTGGGTATTACCGAGCCTGCCGACAGGGACGAAGCCGAACTGGTGTTGCTCGAAAAACTCTATGAAGCGGTGCTGCTGGACGCTTTGCCCGATGGGAAAATTACGGTTTCGCAGATCAAAATATGGCACCATCGCTGGTTGGGTAATCTGTACGACTGGGCAGGTGATGAGCGTTCGGTGAATATGCGCAAGGGTGAATTCCAGTTTGCCGCAGCGGGGCAGATACCGCAGCTATTGAGTAAGTTTGAACAGCAGTATCTTGGCCGCTATTCACCCTGCACCGATTTTAGCGCTGAACAGTTGACCGAAGCCATTGCCGTTGTCCACGTTGAATTTATTTTGATTCACCCGTTTCGGGATGGCAATGGACGGATATCACGCTTGCTTGCCGATGTGATGGCGCTACAGGCCGGATTTCCACCGCTGGATTACAGCAGTTGGGATGAGAACAAGACGGCCTATTTTGCTGCGATTGGGCAGGGTGTGGAGATGAAGTATGAACCCATGAAGCAGTGGGTCGGTCGGGCGTTAGTTGAGTCCTGATGAATGTGCGGGATCAGTTGGCGAGTTTTAGATGCTGAAACTTGCTGCTTTTAGCCTTCAGTCTGCTTTCGAGTGTTTTTACCGCCTGGCCGGTTTCAATGGCGGTGGAGCTGGCGACAGCACGCCGGATATGCGCGAGGATACTCGATTTTTTGGGTGATTTATTGTTCATAGGTGTTAATTATAGCATGCTAGGTTCGATCATTTAATGAAAAACAGGGATACAGGGTAATGACCGGAGCCATCAACAAACCCGAGCGGGCAACCCAGAATCGGGTGGTGAAGCTGTTTAGCGATGAGTTGGGTTATCGTTATCTGGGCAACCTGGAAGACGAGCCAAATAACAGCAACATCGAAGTGCCGTAGTTGCGCCAGTATTTAACGGGCAAGGGTTACAACAACTAGCAGATCAACAAAGCGCTGGATAAGTTGCAAACGGTGGCCAACAACCACGGCCAGGATTTGTATCACAACAACGAGGATGTGTACCAACTGCTACGCTATGGTGTGCCGGTGAAAGTAGAGGCTGGCGTGCCCATCGATACGGTTCAGCTGATCGACTGGCAGCAGCCGGAGAACAATGATTTTTAGGCTCTTCGGAAAAATTTGTGGGTAGCCCTGAAGCCTAGCCCCCTCTACCTCCGGGAGCACCCCTAGGGCATAAAAGGGTTGGGGTGAGGGGGATTCAATCAAGGCCGTGTATATTTGCTCAA
>DRJZ01000181.1 GCA_011052015.1 Acidiferrobacteraceae bacterium
ATAACGGTCCTAAGGTAGCGAAATTCCTTGTCGGGTAAGTTCCGACCTGCACGAATGGCGTAACGATGGCCACACTGTCTCCACCCGAGACTCAGCGAAATTGAATTTGCTGTGAAGATGCAGTATACCCGCCGCAAGACGGAAAGACCCCGTGCACCTTTACTATAGCTTCACACTGGACTTTGAATATGTTTGTGTAGGATAGGTGGGAGGCTTTGAAGCGGTCACGCCAGTGATCGTGGAGCCACCTTTGAAATACCACCCTGATATGTTTGAGGTTCTAACCTAGGCCCGTTATCCGGGTTGGGGACAGTGTGTGGTGGGTAGTTTGACTGGGGCGGTCTCCTCCCAAAGAGTAACGGAGGAGCGCAATGGTACCCTCAGCGCGGTCGGAAATCGCGCAACGAGTGCAAAGGCATAAGGGTGCCTAACTGCGAGACAGACACGTCGAGCAGGTGCGAAAGCAGGTCTTAGTGATCCGGTGGTTCTGTATGGAAGGGCCATCGCTCAGCGGATAAAAGGTACGCCGGGGATAACAGGCTGATACCCCCCAAGAGTTCACATCGACGGGGGTGTTTGGCACCTCGATGTCGGCTCATCTCATCCTGGGGCTGTAGCCGGTCCCAAGGGTATGGCTGTTCGCCATTTAAAGAGGTACGCGAGCTGGGTTTAGAACGTCGTGAGACAGTTTGGTCCCTATCTGCGGTGGGCGTTGGAGATTTGAGGGAAGCTGCTCCTAGTACGAGAGGACCGGAGTGGACGTACCCCTGGTGTTCCGGTTGTCACGCCAGTGGCATTGCCGGGTAGCTATGTACGGACGGGATAACCGCTGAAAGCATCTAAGCGGGAAGCCCCTCCCAAGATGAGATCTCCCTGGAGTTTTAAACTCCCTTAAGGGTCGTTGTAGACCACAACGTTGATAGGCTGGGTGTGGAAGTGCAGTAATGTATGAAGCTAACCAGTACTAATTGCCCGTGAGGCTTGACCATATAACACCCAAGCAGTTTGAGTGGGGTGATGCAGTTCAGCATCAGTATATCTAAGCGTTCTTACTCATTACCAAATTCTGAATAGCGAAGCGGATCGCCGGATTAAGCCCGAAGCGTTCGATATGCTTTGAGCTTGATTGAAACTGGATCCCGGATCAAGCCCGGGATGGTTTTCATCGCTTCGCTCTTCAAACCAGTTTGCCTGGTGGCTATAGCGAGTAGGTCCCACCCGATCCCATCCCGAACTCGGAAGTGAAACTGCTCTGCGCCGATGATAGTGTGGGGTTTCCCCATGTGAAAGTAGGACACTGCCAGGCTTTAATTCAAAGCCTCGTAACGTTTTAGTTACGGGGCTTTTTTATGTTGTGGGAATATTTGCTTAGTACGGGTGTCTAAGGCGCTCGTAGGTGCTTGGTTTTATTGGCACTATAGGGTTCGGGCAGCGTGAAAGTGGAGTGATTATTATACCTTGCCAGCAGGTCCGGAAAATTCCAAGTTGCAGGTGCTGGGATTAACAACTACAACTAATGGTAGAGGTAGCGGAGTGTTTCTATATTAGACCGATGTATAATTTACCTATATCCCTTGCTACCGGTGGCAATCTGCTGCCGAATAGAATTCGACTACGCTTGTTGAGCTACAATATACAGGCGGGTATTGATACGTCACACTATAGACAGTATTTTACCCACAGCTGGAAGCACGTCTTGCCCTTTCCCCAGCGCCTACGCAATCTGGACCGAATAGCGGAGTTGATTCGTCACTTTGATTTAATTGGTTTACAGGAAACGGATGCTGGAAGCCTGCGTAGCGACTATATCAATTTAACGGAGTATCTCGCTCAAAGGGCCCACTTTCCTTTTTGGGAAGATCGGACCAATCGTCGAATTGGCAATTTTGCCAGGCACAGTTTAGGTGTGTTGAGTCATATTCAGCCAGCTGTCTGCACAGACCACAGGTTGCCTGGCGCTATCCCAGGACGGGGTGCATTGATCGTGCAATATGGTCAGAGTAATCCCCTGGTGTTGGTTATCGTGCATCTGGCCCTTGGCCGTCGGTCTCGTTTACGCCAGATAGACTATATCTGTGAGTTGGTGCGCGAATATGACAACGTCATATTGATGGGCGATTTAAATTGCCGTGCCGAAGGCTCTGATATGAAACGGCTACTCGAATTTAGCGGCTTGACAGCACCTGCCAAGAACCTGCACACCTATCCAAGTTGGCGGCCACAACGCAGTATCGACCACATTCTGGTGTCGCCTGGTATTACTGTGAATGAGTCGAAAGTACTGAATATCCCTTTTTCCGATCATCTGCCCATTGCCATGGATGTATCGTTGGCCGAAGGCGTGAATCTTGAGAATCATGGCGGAGACTTTAGCGGGCAGCTGTCGAGTGGATTTTAGTTTATCGGGCCACGAATGCTGTCCCGGCAGCCGTTCATGATGGTTGAGCGATGCGAAGTCCAGCAAAATCTATTACAATTTGCCGTTGGATAATGTTGGTTGGAGGTTAGGCATCGTTCTTGCGCCTATTGAATAACGTCATGTTTAAGACTCACCTAACTTGGCTGTTGGCTTGGGTGGGTATGGTCGGGACTGGAGTTCAGGCCGAGGGCCCTGGTGTCTGCGTTTTGGTCGCGGCCAAGCTCGCCAGTATTTCGCTACCGGAGTGTCAGGGTCGCCGCCTTCGGTCATCGGAGGCGATTTCAGTGATGGGTACCCCCATAGTGGAAAAGATTTACCCGCCGTTGGGGAGGCGTATACCCAAAGCACGTATTTTGGTGGTAGGGGGAATCCACGGTGATGAGTACGCGTCGGTGAGTGTGGTATTTAAGTGGATGAAAATTCTCGACCGCCATCACTCGGGGCTTTTTCATTGGTATTTTGTTCCATTGCTTAATCCCGATGGTTTGTTGCGTCCCAAGTCTCAACGGATGAATGCCAACGGTGTCGATTTGAACCGGAATTTCCCCACCCCTAACTGGCTTGCTAAGACGCGCCACTATTGGGTCAAAGAGACAAGACGAAATCTGCGGCGTTATCCAGGCATTGCACCCTTGAGCGAGCCGGAAAGTCAGTGGTTAGCCGCTACCATTCATCACTTCAGGCCAGATGCTATTGTTGCCGTTCATGCACCCCATGGGGTTGTCGACTATGATGGTCCCCCGGAGGCCCCTCGTCGATTGGGTTATCTCAACAGGAATTTAATGGGTACCTATCCAGGCTCACTTGGCAACTATGCGGGGATACAGTTGGGTATACCGGTGATCACCCTTGAGCTACCGTCAGCGGGTTCGATGCCGACATCGGGTCAGATACGCCGTTTGTGGGTAGACTTAGTGCGTTGGTTGCGACTTAATATACCACGCGCACCCAAACAATTGACCCATCATGCCGGGCCTTCATAGATGATGCGCCAACGTCCATCGGACTCGCGTTGCCAATATTGGCGCTTGGTGGATCGGGAGTTGTGATTGCTACTTTCATAAGTCTGCCGGAAAGTTGCGACAAACATCTTCGGTGCGTCGGGATAGTGGAAAAGACTAATGTCGGACAAAGCAACGCGAATATAAGACTTGGTGCTATTGACCCGTTTTTTATGTTTCACCCATGCCGAGTAGTCTTTCTTAGGGCCTTGAAATTCACTGGAATAGTGGGCTAAGTAGCGGTCTGAGTCCAGGCCTTGCCAGTCTTTACGCCAATTTTCAATAAGTTGTTTGAATTGAGTTTGTTGTTGTGCCCACGCTTCAGGCTGTAACCACTTTGCCTGGTTGGTAATGACCACTGGTGTGCGTGAAACCTGTACAAACTTTGTCAAATCAGTGAAATTGATGTTGCTAAGGGCCACACAACCGTCACTGGCCCTTGGCGCCCGTGCGAACGTGTTGCTGGGGGTGCCGTGTAGCCATATGCCGTATCCTGTTTTGGCCAGGCGTTTGTCCCATTCGTTTGGGTAATTGATGGGGAGGGCGCCACTCCCATACAGGTCGGGCAGGCGGTTCGCCTGTAGCTGTGAAGTGATATGGTAAACCCCCACAGGGGTGCGTTGATCGCCCTTTTTGTGTTTGACGGCACCCTTCTTGCCCATGGATATGTAATAGTCAGCAACGACCCTGGGGTGATCGCTGCCATTTTTTACTACGTAGAGTCGATAGCGGGTGAGGTCCACCAGGAGACCATATTTATATACCGGATCCATGTGAATGAATGACGCCGGTATGCGCTCAAGTTCAGGCGGAGACCAATAGTGGGCAAGCCGCACGCGGGCCTCGTCAATCAAGTCTGCGAGTATTTCCTTGGGAGCGTCGGGATAGGTGCCGAAGCCGGTAATTATTCGGGTACGGGCCTGGAGCAGATCGGCGTAGATAAGTTGAGCTAGCTTAAACTTAGGGTTTGATGTAACCAGTTGCTGTAGTTTATCTCTGGCGCTTTGTAGACGTTGAGCATTGATATCTTCGATGGCTTCAATCAGAGCCCTTTCATCCTTTGCCTGAAGATTTCCATGTATCTTCAGGTGTTGTGCGCCGATATCTTCGATGACCTCAACCAGAGCCCTTTCATCCTTTGCCTGAAGATTTCCATGTATCTTCAGGTGAGGGCCTTGGCTCGCTGAATCCAGGGCCCATGTCCCAGAGTGCACGCCTAGACTCAGTAGGCAGCAGAAATAGACCAGCACGAATTTAAGAATATTCATCAGATCGCGACCCAGAAAGGGTGACAGCCGGATTGGCTCTATTGAAGGGACTCTCTGAGTACACGCTCCGTGACTATCCGCCAGTCGTTGCCAACCTTTTCAAAGTTTAATTGTTTACTTGCATGGCTGCTAAAGTTATCTGATTGGTAAGACTGGCGAAAACGGACGCGGGCCTGTTTGTCGCCAATATGTATTACCTTAGCATCATTTAACATGATTTGGACCTGTTTAGGCGCAGTCAGCCGCTGGCGCCGTTGCTTACGCCAGGCATTGATGGCCATGCCCCTCGCGGGTTGAAATTGTGCTGAGTAAAACGACAGGTAAGCATCTACATCTTGTTGCGACCAGGCTTTGGCCCAAGCACTGAGGGTGTCGAGCAGCCGTTGTTTGGGGCCTTCTCGAGTGGCTGAAGACACTGCGATATTGAGAGAATTTTGCGTCTTTCCGTCCGCTACAACGGATTTGGGCGCGTTGTCTGTCTGATGGACGCCGGCCACAGTTACATTTGCCGTTGGGACCAGATGTAGTTCATTGATGGTGCTCAATTTGGCCTGCTTTGATTTTTTTTTATTGTTTAGGGCGAATGCCTTTTCATAGGCCTTGCTTGCCATGCTATCGTAAATACGATTGAGGTTCTGATGTGCGGTAGAGTAGCTGGGATGAGTATTGAGGGCTGCCTCTAAGGTGGCGATGGCATCTTTGTTGCGACCTTGCTGTTCATAGATTACCGCCAGATTGTTAAAGGGTTCCGGCCATTGGGGGAACTCGTTGGTCAGTTTTTTAAATACCGCAATGGCGCGGTTGAGTTGTCCCCGTTTGGCCAGTTTTAGTCCACGATTAAATTGTTTGATGCCCCTGGAGATATCCTGGGTCGAATCATTGCTCGCGTAGGCTGCGGTAATAAGAGACGAAGGGCCTATGGATATCCCGCAATATAGAAACAGGAATGTGGCAGAGGCTATGATTTTGCGTTGACAGCTAAGTTGTAGCGTTGGAATTTTAACTAGGGGCATGGCGAAAATCTTCAATTTCTTAGAGATAGGGGGAATGTTGTTAAACTTAACAGCCGTTGATGAAGGGTGCCGGGTAACTTTCGTTTTCCTTGGTCAATTGCCCCCAGCCACTTGGGCCTGGAGAATGGTAAACGCCTACGGAAAGATTGTCACCCACGCTCGGTTGGAGTGCAAATGGTCAGTTACAGTGCGGAGCTTAAAAGCGAAAGCCACCTAATTTTTTGCTGATACGGTGCTTATACCATTGAATGCCTGCCAGGAACCCGCCGACCAACATGGTTACTGCGGTTACTGACACAAAAACCCAGAATAGCGTCGACGACGAGTCTTCCCGATCTTCATTGATAGCGATGATCGCCACAGGGTCTTTTTGGTTAATTTCATCCAGTTTCTGTTTGGTCTCTCGCAATTTGCCTTCCAGGGCCGAGTATTGTTCGTGAAGGCGGTCAAGTTTTGTTTGTGCGGGAGCGTCTTTGGTTAAATAAGCACTTCGAACCCAACCCTGTATATCGTCGTTGGTACGTATGCGGGTGTAACGTCCTTTGGTTTCCAGGATGCTGAGTTTTGTCCCAGATACGACAACGGCGAGTATCGGGGAAGACGCACTCGGCCGTTGGTATATATTGACCCGTCGTGTGTCGCTGACATACACCGCATCTGCGAAGGCCGTATTGGCCGTAGCAAGTATGACGAAAAACAGACCCAGGCCGCGAAGTGTGACCATTTTGAGGCCGACAAGGCGTCTTTGCTTAATATGGCCCAACTTTAAGTTGCGTCCCAAGATGGTAGATGCATGTGATATAGATACCGCCGGTGCCCGTGGATCCGTGGCCTTGGTCGAAGAAGTTTTTAAGGACTGACAGTATTATAGCAGCTATTCTTGCCTGGCCGTCTACCATAGTTACCGGCAGACGGTATACTTTAGGTTTGAAATCTGCCCCTGTTTTGCTCTTAAAAGATGTTCATATGACTCTACGCTATGAAATTGTAAAAAGGCTTGCCGATGGTCATTTGGTCTCCGGCAGCGTATTGGGTGCTGAGTTCAACGTGAGTCGAGCTGCAGTATGCAAAGGGATCAAGCGATTACGTCAGTTCGGATTAGATATCCACAGTGTTTCGGGGAGAGGTTATCGTTTGTCTCGTCCACTCTATATCCTTGATCGGGATATTATAGTCGCGGCCCTGGCACAGGATATTCCTGATTTTGGAGACAGGCTTAGGTTGTTGCCTGAAGTGGATTCAACCAACCGCTATTTGCTCAAGCACATCAATAGTGCTGATAAAAAGGGTGCTGTGTGTCTGGCCGAGGTTCAAGTCCAGGGGCGAGGGCGGCACGGTCGGCAATGGCAGACTACCCCATACCGTAATGTTATATTTTCCATGGCTTGGCATTTTGAGGCGGGTATGGGGCAGGTGGCGGGTTTAAGCCTTGCCGCTGGGGCGGCTATTGGGCAGATGCTCGTCAACCAAGGTTTTCAGGGTATTGGTCTGAAATGGCCCAATGATCTGGTTTGGCAGGACCGGAAACTAGGTGGCATGCTGATAGATGTCCACGGTGAGGTCAATGGTCCCTGCTGGGTGGTCTTGGGGTTAGGATTGAATATAGATATTGGGGGGGTCGCGGCCCATAAAATTGACCGGCCATGGGCGATGTTAAGTGAGATGAAGGACCAGAGAATCGACCGAAACGCGCTGGTGGCTTCGTTAATTGGCGCCTTGTGGAAGATGTTTGGCGTGTTCGAGCGAGAGGGTTTGGGGCATTTTCAGCGGGTATGGGAGCGGTTTCATGCCTACAGTGGAAAGCCCGTAGTGGTGTATACCCAAAATGGGAAACTAGAAGGGATTGCAATCGGAATCGATGGGGCGGGCGCGTTACTTTTGCGCGACAAACGCGGACAGGTCCACCAAATGCTGTCAGGCGAGGTGAGCCTGAGTCCGCTGTGACTTAAGCGATCAACTGCAGGAACCAGGATTGTAACGATGCTATTGATCGATTTTGGCAACAGTCGGCTGAAGTGGGCCCTGGGCCACGACCCAGATGGATGGGTGGACCAAGGTGGGTTTGATGCCGACCGGCTGGACTTGGGTATGGGTGAGCAATGGCGGTCATTGAGCCCACCCAAACGAGTGGTGATGGCCAGCGTGGCTTCTAATGCATCTACCCAGCGGGTGGTGCAGTGGATAGGTTGTCATTGGTCGGTGGTGCCCCTTATGGTTGTTGCCGAGACCGAGGCCTTAGGTGTGCGCAATAGCTACCAACCGAGCCATCGCCTGGGTAGCGATCGGTGGGCCGCCATGCTTGGCGCACGGGCATTGGCTAGTGGCGCCTATTGCGTTGTCGATTGTGGAACTGCAGTGACGGTGGATGGGGTCAATGAATCGGGTGAATTTATGGGTGGGATCATTATGCCGGGATTGGCCATGGCCCGGAGGGCCCTGGTCTCAGGAGCCGACGGTATTGGCGGTGATCCCACAGAGGGTTGTGGGGTTCGATGCCGGGATACCGCCACCGCAGTCTCTAGTGGCACTTTGTACGGAATTGCCGGGGGAATAGATCGGGTACTAAGTGAATTTGAATCAGACCAAGGGGATATTGATCTGTTTATTACAGGAGGAGACGCAAAGACCCTCGCCCCGGTGTTGGTGCATCAGACCCAATGGGTCCCTGACTTGGTGTTACGTGGCTTGGTGCGCATCGCGGAGCAGCTGTTATGAAGGTCGTTTTTTGGGTCCTGATATTGGCCAATCTGGGGCTGTTGCTGTGGGCGACGGGGCACTATGAGTCCCGGGATAGTATGCCTGTCCGTCGGCCCCCCATTCAATATGAGCACATGGCGCTGGTGCCTGGCCTGCCGGAGCAAAACCCAGTGAACCCCGAGGCTCGAGTAATATGCTATGAATTGGGCCCGTTTATGCGTAGTGTTGATGTGGACCTGGCCGGTCAGCGCCTTGCCCGCATGGGGCTTGTCTATAACCGTGAACAGCGTCACGAACAAGTGGTGGAAGGGTATCGGGTGCTGATGGGGCGTTTCGCCACTGAGGATCAGGCCCAGTTGGCGCGACGTGGTTTGGTGAAAAAGGGTTTTCATGGGCACTATGTCATTCGCCCGGGCCGTCATTTCAGCATCGCTTTGGGGTTCTTTCGCCAGCTGACCAAGGCAGAGCATTTTGTAAATGAGCTCAAGATTAAGAAGATTGACGCCCGTATCAAGGTGCGCACCCAAACCAAGGAGCGGCGTGATTGGCTACAGATCCAAATTCCTCAAAAAAACGATCAATTGGCCAACAATCTACAGGGGATGGATTGGGGCCACGCCGAGACGCGCTTGGTGACGCGTCCTTGCGGTTGATTCCCTGCCGGGGTTTGCCAAGCCCCCAGGGCTTTACATACAATGTCCGCCCTCTTGATAGGGGACGAGGTACAAGAGGAAAGACACAAGGTAGAGCAACGCAGAGAATAGTTGCCGGGGGATGGACCGGGCCGGTGTGACTAAGGGCGCAATGCGACGCCAGGGAATGCAAGAACAGTTTAAATATTTGCCCGCATAGCTCAGCTGGCTAGAGCAGCTGATTTGTAATCAGCAGGTCGGGGGTTCGACTCCCTCTGCGGGCTCCATCCTACTTTCTTTAACGGATGCCAAGTTGAGAGCACGGGTTCTAGGCGCAAGTTACCCCGTAGCGTTACTGAATTTATCGTTTATAGAGATTGAATAATGGAAAAACAGCCTGAAGACGCCATGAAAATGATCCGGACCTATTACAAGGATTTGCCGCGGAGGGTATCTGCGGCGCGAGATTTTGAGCAAAGGCCGCTGACTCTGGCGGAAAAAATCCTCTATGCCCACATTTTTAATGGGGAAATTACGGGCAAACCTGAACGGGGGGCCTCTACGGTTGGTTTACAGCCCGATCGGGTCGCGATGCAAGATGCCACTGCGCAGATGGCAATCTTGCAGTTCATGACCTCCGGCCGCAAGCAGGTGGCCGCACCCACCACAATCCATTGCGATCACCTGATACGGGCCAAGGTGGGCGCCGCCAGTGATTTGGCAGTGGCCCAAAATACCAATCAAGAGGTGTATGGGTTTCTTGCCACGGCGGGAAAAAAATATGGCATGGGCTTTTGGCAGCCGGGTTCTGGGATCATTCACCAGGTTGTCCTGGAGCATTATGCCTTTCCCGGTGGTTTAATGATCGGCACTGATTCACATACCCCCAATGCTGGGGGTCTGGGTATGTTGGCCATTGGTGTCGGCGGCGCCGATGCGGTTGATGTCATGGTGGGGATGCCTTGGGAAATTATGTGGCCCAAATTGATTGGAGTACGGCTTAGCGGAGAACTGCGTGGCTGGACCAGTGGCAAAGATGTCATTTTAAAGCTGGCAGGCATGCTGGGCGCTGCCGGAGGTACCGGCAAGATCATCGAGTATTTTGGTTCGGGCACGGCGTCATTATCCTGTACTGCCAAGGCAACAGTAACCAATATGGGGGCCGAGCTGGGCGCCACCACTTCCGTTTTTCCATTTGATGCCAGAATGGCCGATTATCTTCGGGCCACCGAGCGGGGTGAGGTCGCCGACATGGCGACAAAACGGATTTCAGAATTGAATGCCGACGACGAGGTAACCCAGGATCCAGGGCGATTTTACGATGAGATCGTCGAAATCGACCTCTCTACGCTACAACCCCATGTGGTTGGCCCCCATACCCCTGATTTGGCGCGGCCGGTTTCTAAATTTGCCGCCGATGTGGCTAAGAATGGCTACCCCTCACAACTCAAGGCGGCGCTGATCGGAAGTTGCACCAACTCGTCCTATGAGGATATTGGCCGTGCAGCCCATATTGCCCGTCAGGCCATTGCCGTGGGACTTAAGGCAAAGGTCCCCTTTATGGTGACACCAGGGTCAGAGCAGGTTCGGGCCACCATCGCCCGTGATGGGATGTTGGCGGATTTAGAGGCCATGGGGGCTACTGTACTCGCCAACGCCTGTGGGCCCTGTATCGGCCAGTGGGAGCGTGACGATATCGCGCCCGAAGAAAGCAATTCTATACTGACCTCCTATAATCGTAACTTTCCCAAGCGCAATGATGGCAATCCAGGTACCCATGCGTTTATCGCCAGTCCCGAGGTCGTGACCGCCTATGCGCTGACGGGGCGATTGGATACCGACCCTGTGAATGACTCGATTCAGACCGTAGCTGGCGGCTCATTTAAACTCAGCCCCCCTAAGGCCGATGAACTCCCTGAAAAGGGATTTATGACTGCCGCTAGCGGTTACTACCCTCCGGCGGCGGATGGCAAGGGGGTTGCTATTGAGGTAAACCCCAACAGCGAACGCTTGAGCCTTCTGGAACCCTTCCGGGCGGTGGACAAACGGACGGGGTATTTATCCCTGCCTATATTGTTGAAGGCGGAGGGTAAATGTACCACTGATCATATTTCGCCGGCCGGCCCCTGGTTACGCTATCGTGGTCACTTGGATCGCATCAGCGACAATATGTACTCCGGCGCCCACAATCAATTTTCAACCAAACCCGGTACCGGGTTCAATGTCTTTAGCGGTGCCGAGGATCAGCCTCTCAACGAATTGGCGCGGGATTACAAGGCCCGTGGCCAGGGTTGGGTTGCCGTGGGAGATGGTAATTTTGGCGAGGGCAGTTCCCGCGAGCATGCCGCCATGTCCCCCCGGCACCTGGGGTGCCGAGTGATATTGACACGTAGTTTTGCCCGTATCCACCAAACCAACCTGAAAAAACAAGGGATTTTGCCTCTGACCTTCCAGGAACCGGCAGACTATGATCGTCTGCGGCGGGATGACCGGCTCAGTTTCAAAGGCCTGGATCGCCTGGCGCCGGGCCAAGTGGTGGCCGTGGAGGTGCATCATGCCGATGGTACTCTTGAGAGCTTTGTGGCCCGCCACACCCTCACCGCAGATCAAATCGCCTGGTTTAATGCGGGCTCGGCATTGAACGTATTACGTAAAAAATAGGGCGCAATCTGTTGACAACGTGCAGTGGCTTGAGCACAATTCGCCGCTTACGTTTTCCGGAGGGGTTCCCGAGTGGCCAAAGGGATCAGACTGTAAATCTGACGGCTCCGCCTTCGGAGGTTCGAATCCTCCCCCCTCCACCAGACGAGTCGCGGGGCCGGAGTCGTGCCTCGGCAAAGGGGTCTGTCTGGGTATAGATAGAAAGTGGTGGCCCCACTGCATCGACAGGGAAACTCGATAACCGTGCGGATCACGATGCGGGTTCCGACGCGGCGGGTGTAGTTCAACGGTAGAACCTCAGCCTTCCAAGCTGATGGTGTGGGTTCGATTCCCATCACCCGCTCCAATGTTGTAAGTAGCGAGTTGCGAGCGACGAGTATCGAATGGGTGGGTGGTGATCCACTGCGGGTGTTGGCGCAAGGCAGCTTAAGGTGGTCTTGTTGCTCGCTACTCGTGGCTCGATTTGTGCCCATATAGCTCAGTCGGTAGAGCACTTCCTTGGTAAGGAAGAGGTCACCGGTTCAAATCCGGTTATGGGCTCCAGTTTGTGATGATGTTTGCTCGATCTAATCTAAAGAGATAGTGATGAGGATATAGACAGTGTCTAAAGAAAAATTTGAAAGAACCAAGCCCCACGTCAATGTGGGGACGATTGGCCATGTGGATCATGGCAAGACGACGCTGACGGCGGCGATG
>DRJZ01000182.1 GCA_011052015.1 Acidiferrobacteraceae bacterium
AAGCAAAACTGACTACCAGAAAAGCTTACGGTTTTCGGACCTACCATGCCGCTGAAATCGCTTTATATCATACACTTGGGGCGTTACCCGTACCGCAAACTACCCACGAATTTTTCTGACGAGGCATAAAAATCAACAATCTATTAGCTTGACGACCTTGGCGGTTGAACGTATTAATCAGAGGTTCCTAAGTTTCCTCCATATTTTCCTCTGCGAATCCTTTGCGCCTTAGCGTCTAGAAACTCAAACAATCATCAAGACGACAACATCGCACGTATGCTTTCGATATGGGCCCTGGCGCGCTGTTTCTTTTCTTCCGGGTCCAGGTCCTGATCGCCGCCTTCCCATTGCAGATCGTCCTGGGGCAGTTCCTTCAGGAACCGGCTGGGTTCACAATCAATGGTGTCACCAAACCGGCGTCGTTTTGCGGCCATGGACAAAGTCAGTGTCTTCATGGCGCGGGTGATGCCGACGTAAAATAGGCGCCGCTCTTCTTCCAAACCGTCCTCCTCCACACTGGTCCGATGGGGCAGTAGATTTTCCTCCATACCGACGATAAACACATGGGGAAACTCCAATCCCTTGGCGGCGTGCAAGGTCATCAAGGCAACTTGATCCCCCACCCCATCTTTATCGTTTCGCTCCATGATATCCGCCAAGCTGATGTCCGCGACCAAATCGGCAAGAGTCTTGGTCCTGTCTTTGTTATGCAAGCGACGCAACCAATTGAGTAATTCCAGGACATTACCCCAGCGCCGCTCAAAGCCCTTTTCGTCTTCGGTGGTCTCGCGTAGCCAGCCCTCATAACCTGACTCCTTTACCAACTCTTGGGCCAACTCAACAGGGTTTGCACTCTCGACCTTCTCCGCCACCTGCGTGATCCATGATGTAAACTGGCGTATGGCGGCCGCTTGCTGATCTGCTAATCGGGCGTAAAAGCTATTGTCAAGTCCCGCTTGCAACAGACCCACCGCCGTCAGTCCGGCGTGGGTACTTAGCTTTTCCAGGCTCGCCGGGCCAATACCACGGCGAGGGGTGTTGATAATGCGCAAGAAGGCATTGTCATCGCTGGGATTTACCGCCAAACGCAGATAGGCCAACACATCCTTAACTTCGCTGCGATCAAAGAACGAGGTCTCGCCGCTGAGGAAGTAGGGAATGCGGTGTTCCCTCAGAATCTTTTCAAATACCCTCGATTGATGGTTGCCACGATATAAAATGGCATAGTCGCCATAGGACGCGGCCTGACTAAAGCGCTGATGCAACAGTGTCGACACCACCCGCTCGGCCTCATGTTCTTCATTAACGGCGCGCATTACTCGAACCGGGTCACCATGACCCAACTCGCTCCACAAAACCTTTTCAAAAATATGGGGATTGTGCGCAATCAAGGCATTGGCAACCTTTAAGATGCGGCCACTGGATCGGTAATTCTGCTCAAGCTTGATGACTTCCAGGCCAGAGAAATCCTGCTTGAGTTGCAATAAATTCTCGGGCTGGGCGCCACGCCAGGCATAAATAGACTGATCGTCATCCCCCACCACCGTCAGCGATGTCCGCTCCCCCACCAGGGCCTTGACCAAGCCATATTGGGTCACATTGGTATCCTGGTACTCATCCACCAACAGATAACGAATGCGTTCACGCCAGGCCCCGGCAATCTGCGGAGCATCCTGAAGTAGCTGCGCGGGCAATAACACGAGATCATCCAGATCCATGGCGTTGCAGGCCTTCATCTGACGCTGATAGGGCTCATACACCCTGGTCGCAGCCTGGGCTATGGCGTCGTCACCACAAAATTTTGCGGCTTGGTTCGGCAGGATGTGGGCATTCTTCCAGCTTGAAATCCGGTATTGCACTTGGGTGGCAAGCCCGCTATCAACAGACTCGGTGCGCATAAGCTCACGAATAAGCTGGCTGCTGTCCTCATTATCAAAGATAGAAAAACCTTTCTTATAACCCAGGGCATCCAACTCACTGCGAATGATGCGCAAGCCCAGACTATGAAAGGTGGAGACAGTCAGGCCACGACCCTCACCCTTGCCGAGCAAATCCGATACCCGTTTGCGCATTTCCCGGGCGGCCTTATTGGTAAAGGTCACCGCCGCGATATGGCGCGGGTCGAGACCATTGTCACGAATCAACCAGGCGATCTTGTGGGTAATAACACCGGTCTTGCCGCTACCGGCACCGGCCAACACCAACAGGGGTGAGGCTACGTGCCTGACGGCGCGTCGTTGATGGGGGTTGAGTCGATGCACGGCGTGACGAAGCAAGATTAATCAGAAAAAGGCTGGGACTCTATCCTATGACAAGAACCACGAGTAGCAAAACTTCAATTGTAGACGCATTGGCCATCATCGCGATATTTAATGTACGCGACCGAAAGACTGCTCTACACGGTTTTGATTGTGGCCCATGTAATTATTTCTTAACGACCACCGTCTCTGCTACACGATCACCCAGACGTTGACATTTGTCGGAATTCCAGATCAAGATAATACCTACGATGTAGAAAAACGGCAACGCATCAATGATACGTAAAAGATTACGTATCAAAGAAGGCACCCAACCTATGGGACCACTACCATCGAGCTTGACCACCTTTAACCCCAGGGCCATCTTGCCTACAGTGCCCCCAAGCTGGGCCTCCATGGCGATGTAGTAACCAAAACTTATTGCAAAAAACAATAAGGCAGAGGGGCCCTGCATACTAAATCCACTGGCTGTAGTATCGCCAGTAAATATCGCCAACACATAACCAATACCCATCAAAACGATCATATCAATAATCTGGGCTACCAATCGCATTCCTACACCAACATAATTCATAAATTTCTCCCTTGTTATTTAAATGTACTATTTCCCGTAAGACAAAATATAAGCAAGACGTGACAACATCCTGCAACATAAAAAATATCACCCATCAAATGCTTAAAAATGACATCTTAGTTTACTTTCTTCTTGAAATAGGCGCTATTGCAATCAGCATGGCCCGAATCTGACTGGTAAACCAGAATGGGTTGCTACGCACGAGATTATGGCCGCTATTGAGCGCACCCAGAGTACGGTGCCGCAATTTTTCGTTTCCGAACTTTTTTGCCAAACGCAGGCTCGTAGCCAGAAGTATGCCAGAAGGCGACGGCATGGGGCCATCAAACAGGACATCACTACCGGTTTCTGCGCCGATCAAGCTGTCCTCGCCCATACGCCAGCCCTGCGGGGTATAAAACCGTTTCCATGCCTGTTCACTTACCACCAGGGCATCGGCAAAATCTTTTTTGCCTTGGGTGAGTTCGGCCCAACTTAGCAGACCTTCTGCTACATAGGCATAATCCTCCACTGCCGCCTTGCCTATGGCGTGATGGTCTTTGCCGGTTACTGAACGTTTAAGTTCAGACCCATTCCAAAGTCTGTCCATCAAAAAATCACGTATGTCCTGAGCGGCCTGACGGTATTGTTTGTTGCCTGTTTGCGCTGCGGCCTCGGCAAAGGCCGTTAGGGTCAGACCATTCCAGGCAGCAAGTAATTTAATGTCGACAGGTAATTTACGCTTAGCTTGTGCCGCAAGTAATTTTTTCTTGGCGCCGGCCAACAACTGTTGGACTTGGGTGCTGCTCAGCCCCATGGTCTTGGCAATGTCGTTAACCGACTGTCCGAGTACCGGCAAATAACCCCCATCAAAGGGTGGCGCGTCTTGCACTGACCAAGCCAAACGATAAGCCTGGCTTTCCTTGGTATCCAGCAATTTATCCAGCTGCGCCGAGCTCCAAAGATAGTACCCCCCCTCTATGCCCTTATCATCCAGGGCCGACAGCGAAGCATAGTAGGCGCCGTTGGGCGCACGCATGGTACGCATTAGAAACTCGAGGGTACGATCCGCAATATCAGTATAACGATTCTGTCCCAACACTTGGGCGGCTCGCCGATAGACACGGGCCAACTGTGCATTACCATAGAGCATCTTTTCAAAATGGGGCGTCCCCCATCCCGGGTCCACGGTATAGCGAAAGAATCCTTCCCCCACATGATCATAGAGCCCATAATCGGCCATATGGTCCAAAGTGAGCGTTAGAAACGATTTTAGTTTGGCGGCCTCACTATCGCCAGTGACAACCTGATCAAGCAGAAATTCCAGCTGAGGGGCAGAGGGAAATTTGGTCTGCTCGCCAAAACCACCGTGCACCTCGTCACCCATTTGCAGGGCCTGTCCCACAATAGACAGGGCATAGGCCCTGATCTGGGTACGATTGAGTTCAGGTTTTCCCGGTCCCTGGCCCTGGGTGGCATCGGCCTTGGCAAGATCAACCAGACTCTTGGAATCTTCTAACCACAATTCACCGAGACGTTTTAATACCGACATGAATTGTTTGGGTGGCATATATAGTACCCCGTACAGCGGGTAACCATCAGGCGTAACAAACACGTTCAAAGGCCATCCCCCTCGACCCCGGGTACGCTCTACAAAATCGATCATGCGGGCATCCAAAGCAGGTTGCAGTTCGCGGTCCACCTTGACCGGGACAAAATATTTATTAAGGTAAGCGGCAATATCTTTGTTTTTGTAACTCTCCTTCTGCATCACATGGCACCAATGGCAGGAGAAGTAGCCAATAGAGATATATAAAAGTTTATTCTCCTTGCGCGCCCGCTTGACTGTAGCCTTATTCCAGTCCTGCCAAGCCACCGGGTCATCGGCATGCAAGGCCAGATAGGGCGAGGGGTGGTTCTTAAGTTGATTGCTCAGAGCATGGGCGGCCCAAGGCACACACAATGCGATAAGCAAAATAAATTTGCTCTCGCAAAGGCGCCGAGGCCGCAAAGAATGATCGGATTTATTCAACATGTGGTCATATGTAGACCGCATTGTACCGACAATAATTCCCTAAGGAACCTCTGAATAATACGCTCAACCGCCAAGGCGCCGAGAACGCCAAGAATTCTCTTTTGAAAATCAACAATCTATTATCTTGGCGGCCTTGGCGGTTCAAGTTCAATCGATCAGAATTCCCCTAATCTTTGGCATTCTTTTTGTCTGTCTCACCGTTAAAACGGTCAAATTCGACGTCCATCTCTTCATCACTCAATTCTTGAAACTCGTCTTCTTCCGCATTTTCATCTCTGGACTTAATTCTGCGGGCAAAAAACAGGCCCACCTCAAACAACAACATCATGGGGATGGCGAGCAAGGTTTGCGAAATGACATCAGGCGGCGTCATCAACATGGCAATAACAAATATCCACAGCACCACATAGTGCCGTTTTTTTGCCAGGTTATCCGGATTCACCATGCCGGCCTTGGTCAACAGGACAATAGCCACCGGGACTTCAAATGCCAAACCAAAGGCAAACACAATGCTGATCACAAAATCCAGGTAGTCCTTGATGTCGGGCATATACTTAATGCCCTCCGGGGTGACCTGGGTAAAGAAGGTGAACACCAACGGAAACACCACAAAGTAGGCAAAGGCCATGCCCAAATAAAATAACAACACACTGGAGATCAACAAGGGTGAAGCGATACGGCGCTCGTGTTTATACAGGCCCGGGGCCACAAAGGCCCACAACTGATAAAGTAGTACCGGCATGGACAAGATCACCGCCGACCATATGGCCAACTTGATGGGGGTAAAAAACGGCGATACCACCCCGGTGGAAATCATCTCACCCGCACCGGGCAACACCGCCTTCAGGGGCTCGGCGATAAAGAGATAGAGATCTTTACTAAAAAAAGCAAAAGGCACGAACACCACCGCCACAGTAATCACCGATTTGACCAGGCGGTCGCGGAGCTCCAGGAGGTGAGAGATAAAGCTACCCTCCGCATTATTCTCCTGAGCCATGCCTAGTTCACCTTCGCCTTCTTTCTGCCTTTCTTAGTTCTCCTGGAGGGTCTTGTCGAAACCTTCTTTTTCTTTTTGGGGATGGCGGCCTTTTTACCCACCTTCTTTTTCTTTGTGGTTTTGGTCAGAGTCTTGGTGAGGGCTTTAGTTTTCTTCTTGGTCTTTTTCTTGCTGGTAGATTTTTTCTTTTTAGCTTCTAGATGAGACTTGGCATCTGCATCATCGGCAATACTTTGCGCACCATGACTCAGGTCTTTAACCAACTGAAATGATGACTCCTCCAATATCTGCTTGGTCTTGACCAACTCTTTCTGAAGGCGCCTGAACTCTGCAAGATCCCCGGATTGGATTTCACTGTTCAGATCCCGCTTTACATTGGCAACAAACTGGCGAAGCTTGCCCACCCAACGACCTGCGGTGCTCGCCGCCTCGGGCAAACGCTTCGGGCCCAAGACGATAAGGGCAAGCAAGCCAATGAGGGTGAGTTCCCAAAAACCAATATCAAACATCAAACGAGTTCACTGCCCACAACATGGGGCTAACACTAGACCTTGTCTTCTTTCTCGACAGTAACCTCGCCGTCAATCACGCGGCCTGTCTTGTTCTCGACTTTTTCTGCATCCGCAGCATCGGCCGAACCATCCTTGACAGATTTCTTAAAATTCTTAACGGCTGATCCCAGATCCCCACCCATATTGCGTAGTTTCTTGGTGCCAAAAATTACGATCACAATCAGCAGCACAATGACCAACTGCCAAATACCTATACCACCCATGCTCTCTCTCCAGTAACACGACTCATTCAGATTGACCCCCCGATACCGCGAAGACGGGGGGTCAGGATTCTACACGACTGGCCTTTTCCTCGATACCAGAGGTGCCAAAACGGCGTTCCAGTTCGGCCAGCACGTCATCCGGCCCCAAACCCTGGTGGGCCAGCATTACCAGAGTATGAAACCATAGATCCGCGGTTTCATGGATAATTTGGCCCGCATCACCAGACTTTGCGGCAATGACGGTCTCGGTGGCCTCCTCACCAATCTTCTTCAAAATGGTGTCCAGACCCCGGTCGTAGAGCTTGGCCACATAAGACCTGTCGGGGTCATCGCCCTTGCGCTGCTCCAGAACCGCAGCCAATTCTTTTAAAACATCAGACATCAGCCTATCCCGGCGCGGTCACTCGCGCACTCAGTGGTATGTGCACCCCTATAGATACCCTCTCCCTCCAGGAGCACCCAACAGGGCATGAAAGGGTGAGGGTGAGGGGATAAAATTAAGAACAACGTATTGATTTTAATATCCCCTCATCCTCACCTTCTCCCGGAGGGAGAAGGGACTAAATAGTCAACAGAAACGCCCGTGTATTCATTTGCGGCCATAGATTTCATCCGCGTCCCGCAACACCGGCTCCACTGCCTTCCAACCCCCACTATCGTGTTGCTGGAAAAAACAGTGATGGCGGCCAGTATGGCAGGCGATACCCCCCTTCTGCTCCACAACCAACAACACCGTATCATTATCACAATCGAGGCGGATATCCTTTACGATTTGTTCATGCCCCGACTCCTCGCCCTTGCGCCACAGACGTTGCCTGGAACGGGACCAGTATACCGCCTTGCCTGACTCCGCAGTGGCTGCCAGAGCCTGGCGATTCATCCACGCCAGCATCAGCACCTGACCACTACCTACCTCCTGGGCAATAGTCGGCACCAAGCCGTCCGCGTTCCACTTGATATCGTCGAGCCAGTCTTCACTCATATTCCAATATTACTACGGTTTTCGGCGCGCTGTACTAACGGGTGGCCGTCTGGGATGCTCTATCCAGGGCCGTCAGCAGCAGGGATGCTGCTGTCGAGCGCACAGGGATGTGTTTACCGCGTGCCCTGGATAGGGCATCCCAGACGGCCATTTTGCACGGCCTCATCGAGAAGTGCCTGAAATTTTTAGCCAAGATCGTACATTACCGCGCCATCCTTTGGTGCCACCCATCATAACCTCACCTCAATCCCCGCCGCCTGCATGCAACGCTTGGCCTCTTCCACGGTATGCTCGGCAAAATGAAATATACTCGCCGCCAACACCGCATCCGCATGACCCTCAATGACACCCTCCACCAGATGGTTGAGATTGCCCACCCCACCCGAGGCGATCACCGGGATCTCCACCGTGTCGCACACCCTACGGGTCAGCGGCAAATCAAATCCATTACGGGTACCGTCCCGATCCATACTGGTCAACAGAATCTCGCCAGCGCCATAATCAGCCATGCGCCGACACCATTCGATGGCATCAATGCCGGTGGCCTTGCGACCCCCGTGGGTAAAAATTTCCCACCGGGGCGTATCACCTCCGGTGACCTGCTTCGCATCCACCGCAACCACGATGCATTGGGAACCACAGTGGTCTGTGGCTTGTCTGACAAACTCTGGATGGGCCACTGCAGCAGTATTGATCGCCACCTTATCGGCACCGGCATTGAGCATCCGCAACACGTCATCGACCTTGCGGATTCCGCCACCTACGGTCAGTGGGATAAATACTTCACCGGCAACCTGCTCCACCACATGGATCATGGTCCCACGATTATCGGAACTGGCGGTGATGTCTAAAAAGGTGAGTTCATCCGCCCCTTCCTGATCATAACGCCGCGCAATCTCCACCGGATCGCCAGCATCACGAATGTCGACAAACTGAACGCCCTTGACCACACGGCCATTGTCCACATCAAGACAGGGGATAATACGTTTAGCCAGACCCATTAAATTAACTCAGCCACAGAGGCACGGAGTTCACAGAGAAAAGCATATATCTACATCATCATTCATAACTGTGCTGCATAACTAAGGGTACACCCAAAATCAGCCTGGCGATCAACAGCCTAGGCATACAAGGTTATTTTCTGTGAACTCCGTGCCTCTGTGGCAAGAATTTTTACGACTCTTTGCATAGATTATCGGCCAATTTCTGCCCCTCGGCAAAATCAAGGGTGCCTTCGTATATGGCCCGGCCGGTAATAGCGCCGGTGATTCCTGAGTCTCGTTGCTGACAAAGGGCACGAATATCATCCAGGGTCTTGATGCCCCCAGAGGCCACTACTGGAACTCGCACCGCCTCTGCCAAGCGTGCCGTCGCCTCCACGTTGACACCGCTCATCATGCCGTCACGACCGATGTCGGTGTAAATAATTGCCACGACCCCATCGTGCTCAAAATGCTGGGCCAAGTCGATAACATCATGGTGTGATAGCTTGGACCAGCCATCAATGGCCACTTTGCCGTCTTTGGCATCGAGCCCCACAATGACATGGCCGGGAAACTCGGCGCACATATCACTCACAAAGTGGGGAGCGTTGACCGCTTTGGTACCAAAAATCACATATTGAACCCCCGCATCCAGATAAGCCTGCACCGTATCCTCATCACGGATTCCACCCCCCACCTGTATAGGCAAATCCGGGTGATTCTCGGCAATGCATTTGATGACACCCGCATTTTCGGGTTTGCCGGAAAATGCGCCATTGAGATCTACGATATGCAGGCGTCTGGCCCCGGCCTTGGCCCACCGATCCGCCATCGCCACCGGGTCATCCGAGAACACGGTTTCGTCATCCATGCGTCCCTGACGCAGGCGCACACACTTACCATCCTTAAGGTCAATCGCAGGTATCAGCAACATAATACATTCCTTAAAGGTCTACCCATCAGCACCATCCCATCCCACAAAATTCTCCAGTAACTTCAGCCCCGAATGCTGACTTTTTTCGGGGTGAAATTGTACCGCGAAAAGATTGCCCCGACTCGCTGCCGATGTAAAACTGACACCATATTGAGTGACGCCAACAACCTCGGCAAGTTCACTGCTGTCAACATAATAGCTGTGGACAAAATAAAACCGGGCCCCCTGCTCAATCCCCGACCACAACGGGTGAGGATTCTGATCGACCTGGTTCCATCCCATATGGGGGATCTTGAGGGCACCATCTCCGGGGGCCGGAAAGCGTTTTACCCGACCCGCCAACACGCCCAGACAATCGATACCCCCATCTTCCTCGCTGTGTTCGTACAGCGCCTGCAACCCCAGGCAAATACCCAGCAAGGGTTTTGACGTGATGACCTCGCCGATGGCCTGTCGCATACCGGTGGCATCAATAGCCTGCAGGCAACTGCCGATGGCACCCTGTCCAGGAAAGATCACCCGGTCCGCCGCCACCACCTCCTCAGGTCGATTACTGACCGTAACCGATGCCCCGTTAGCCACATGCTCAATGGCCTTACGCACCGAGTGCAGGTTGCCAGAACCAAAATCAATAACGACGATGGATTGCATGGGTATTAATGAGTTAGTAGAAGCGCAGACAAGGACAGGCTGTTAACACAGCCGGTCTTGATCGTTATAAATTGCCCTTGGTCGAAGGGACCACACCCGCCATGCGTGAATCCTGTTCCAGGGCCATACGCAAGGCGCGACCAAAGGCCTTAAAAAGGGTCTCGGCAATGTGATGGGCATTGGTGCCTGATAAATTATCGATATGCAGCGTCACCAGGGCATGATTACAGAATCCCTGAAAGAATTCGTTAATCAGATCAACGTCGAACTCCCCGATCCGGGCGCGGGGATACTGAACCCGATATTCGAAACCGGGCCGACCGGACAGATCGATCACCACCCGTGACAGGGCTTCATCCAGGGGGACATAGGCAACACCATAGCGACGGATACCCTTCTTGTCCCCCACCGCACGGGCCAAAGCCTGTCCCAGAGTGATACCAATATCCTCAACCGTGTGGTGGGCGTCAATTTGGAGGTCACCTTTAGCCTTGATATCCAGATCAACCATACCGTGGCGCGCCACCTGATTCAGCATGTGCTCCAAAAATGGTATGCCGGTGTCGAAATTGGAGCGGCCTTCACCGTCCACATCAATAGATGCGGTAATGGTGGTTTCATTGGTCCTACGCTCGACAGTGGCCTTGCGCGGGTTCATTGCTGTATCCATTTCAATACTCGACTACGGCTGTGCTGCGATAGTACCAGAGGTGCCAGGGTTTCTGACAGTAATTGCGCCATCCGAACGACCCGGCCGACGGTGTCAGGCCGCCTGCACCAAAGCCGATAGAAAGGCATCATTTTCTTTGCACAGGCCAATGGTGACCCGCAGACAACTGTCTAGGGCGGCACTCACCCCATTGAGGTTTTTAACCAGGATGCCAGACTGTTTAAGTCGCATAAATACGGTATCCGCATTTTCGACCCGGAACAGGATAAAATTGGTATGACTTGGATAGACCTTAACCCCAGCAATGGCCTGCAAGGCCTCAATCACCCTCTGGCGCTCAACACAGATTTGCTCAATTTGCCCACCAATCAAGCCCTGGTGCTCCAGAACGAAGGCTGCACCTGTCTGGGTCAGGCTGTTGATATTGTAAGGCAGACGAATCTTCTCAAATTCCTGTAACCAGGCCCGTTTTCCGGCGAGCACGCCGAGACGCAGGCCCGCCATACCCATCTTCGACAAGGTACGCATCACCAAGAGATTGTCGTATTGGTCAAGACGGGACATCCAGGTCTTTTTGGAGAAGGGCTGATAGGCCTCGTCGATAACGACCAAGCCAGGACTGGCCTCAATCACCGCCTCCAGCGCTTGGGTATCGAACAGGTTGCCGGTGGGGTTATTGGGCCAAGCAATAAACACCAGTGCCGGCTGGTGTTCTTCAATCGCCACACACATGGCGTGGGCATCCAGATCAAACGAATCCCTTAAAGATACCGCGACGAATTCCATGCCCACCGCGGCGGCGATCATTTCATACATCACAAAACTGGGTGTGGGGGCCAGTACCTTGCGCCCGGGGCCACCCACCGCCAATTGTAGAAGCTGGATCAATTCATCCGACCCATTTCCCAACATGATATCCAATGACGCCGGTATATCCATGTAGGTCCGCAAGGCGTCTTTCAACTCCTGGGCACGGGCATCGGGATAGCGATTGATTTGGACAGCACCCAAGGCCTGCAGCCAGGCCTGTTCAAGCTCACCTGGCCAAATATTGGGGTTTTCCATAGCATCGAGCTTGATCATGTTCCCAGCGTCGGCCACATGATAGGCGCGCAAGGTGCGCACGCTAGGGCGGATCCAATGTTCTATGCGTTTAGTCAGGGCGCCCATAATATGAGTTTTCGCCACAGACACGGAGAGCGCAGAGGATGATTTTGCATACTATAGCTGATGGCCGTCATGATGGCTTCGGGTATATCCCCTTATTTATATATAAAGTTGAAGATGATGCAGACATGTTTTTCTCTGTGCCCTCCGTGTCTCTGTGGCAAAGGTGAATGGTTATCCATTCAATATAGGGAAGAGACAAAATAAATACCATCACAGTCTGGCGGCGTTCAACCGCAACAACTTTAATCGTCTTTAATACGATACTCGGCAGAACAAGCGTGGGCAGTCAAGCCCTCGGCTCGCGCCAACACGCTGGCCACACGACCCAACTCAGTGGCCGTATTCTGGCTACAGTGAATCAGACTGGTGCGTTTTTGAAAATCATAGACCCCCAGGGGTGAACTAAAGCGTGCTGTACCTGACGTCGGTAAGGTGTGGTTGGGACCGGCACAGTAATCCCCCAGCACCTCGGTGGTATAGTTGCCCATAAAGATTGCCCCGGCGTGGCGAATATTGGCGAGCAGATCCTTTGGGTGGCTGACCAAAAGCTCCAGGTGTTCGGGGGCAATACGATTGACCAAGTCCACTGCCTGACCCAAATCGTGCACCTGGATCAGAGCGCCCTGTGCAGACAGTGACCGGCGAATGATCGCCTGCCGCTCCATTTGCGGAAGCAAGCTGTCGATGGCCTGTCGCACTTTTTCGATAAAGGCGCTATCGGGACTGATCAAAATAGATTGGGCTTGTTCGTCGTGCTCGGCCTGGGAGAACAGATCCATGGCTACCCATTCTGGGTCCACACTGCCATCACAAACCACCACGATCTCCGAAGGCCCGGCCACCATGTCGATCCCCACCTGACCAAACACCTTACGCTTGGCGGTGGCCACAAAAATATTTCCGGGGCCCACAATCTTGTCTACCGCCGGCACCGTTTGGGTGCCATAGGCCAGAGCGGCAATGGCCTGAGCGCCACCCAGGGTAAACACCCGGTCCACCTCGACGAGGGCGGCGGCCGCCATCACCAATTCATTCAGTTCTCCATGGGGGGTCGGCACGGTCATGATCAACTCACCCACCCCCGCCACCCGCGCCGGAATGGCGGTCATCAAAACGGTTGAGGGATAGGCGGCCTTGCCCCCCGGCACATACAGGCCCACCCGATCCAGGGCCGTCACCTGTTGACCGAAGACGCTGCCGTCGGCCTCGGTGTACTGCCAGGATTCAAGCTTGTGATGCTCATGGTAGCTGCGTATGCGACCGGCAGCTAGGCGCAAGGCCTCACGCTGATCATCGGCAATAGTGTCGAGGGCTTGTTGGAGCCGCTGGGTGGGAAGCTCTAATTCGGTCACCTGGGTCACTGCCAGGCCGTCGAGTTTGCTCGTATAATCGACCAGGGCCTGATCGCCCTGGCTGCGCACTGCCTTGATGATGGTGTCCACCGTGCCTTCGACCTCTGGGTCCAGGGCGCGATTCCGATTCAGCAATGCGGTCAAAGTGGCATCAAAACCCGAGGCACTGACGTTGAGTACGCGCAGCTGACATGGCACCGGGGTCATTATCCCACTGCCTGCTCTATTTGCTTGACCACGTCCTTCACGATCTGGTGTTTCATGCGCATGGATGCGGTGTTGGCTACCAAACGGGAACTGATATCGGCGATGTGCTCGACCTCGACAAGCTTGTTGGCGCGCAGAGTATTACCGGTGTCCACCAAATCGACTATACGATCAGACAGTCCCGCCAACGGGGCCAACTCCATAGAGCCATAGAGTTTGATGATTTCGGTTTGAATCCCCTTAGCGGAAAAAAAACGCCGCGCGATGTTGACGTATTTTGTCGCGATCCGCAGACGGCTCCATCGACCCAGATCGTCATTTTTCGCCAACGTCTCTGGTTCGGCCACCATCATACGGCAACGGGCAATCTTCAAATCCACCAACTCATACAGACCATCACCCTCGAACTCCATGAGCACATCCTTGCCTACAATACCGAGATCAGCAGCACCAAAGCGTACGTAGGTCGGTACATCTGCGGCACGAATGATAACGAGTTTAATATTCGTCTGATTGGTATCCAGGATCAGCTTGCGGCTGGTATCGGGATCGTCCACGGGCACAATGTCCGCCGCCTTGAGCAGGGGTAGACTTTCCTTAAAGATGCGCCCTTTAGACAGGGCAATGGTCAAGGTTTGGAGCACGGCCTACTGGGCAACCTGTTTGCCAGCCGCTTCTAAAACATAGCTTGGCACACGGTGGATACTGGCACCCAGTTGCGAGAGTTTTTCCTCAATGCACTCATAACCACGATCGATGTGATAAATTCGATCAATGATGGTTTCGCCTTCGGCCACCAGCCCCGCCAGGGCGAGACAGGCCGAGGCGCGCAAATCAGTCGCCATTACCGGCGCACCACGAAGTTTTTCTACACCTCTGACGATGGCGGTATTCCCTTCCATTTCGATATCCGCCCCCATGCGCTGTAGTTCATGGACATGCATGAACCGATTCTCAAATACGGTTTCGGTAACGGTCGCCGTCCCCTCGGCCACACTGTTTAAGACCACAAACTGGGCCTGCATGTCTGTGGGAAAGGCCGGATAGGGTGCGGTACGTACGTTCACTGCTTGGGGTCGGCCATCCATACGCAGGCGAATCCAATCTTCGCCGGTCTCAATCTGGGCGCCTGCCTCGCGTAGTTTTTCCAACACCGCCTCGACATAGATTGGGTGGGTGTCACGCAATTTGACATCCCCCCCGCAAATGGTGGCCGCCACCAAAAAAGTCCCGGTTTCGATACGGTCAGGGATCGCCCGATAGCTTGCACCGTGGAGGCTTTCTACTCCCTCAATGGTGATCTCGGCGGTACCGGCGCCTTCAATCTTGGCGCCCATGGTAATCAGGCAATTGGCCAAATCGATCACCTCCGGTTCGCGGGCAGCATTTTCGATCACCGTGGTGCCGGATGCCAGGGTCGCGGCCATCATCAGGTTCTCTGTGCCGGTTACGGAAACCAGGTCCATAAAAATCCTCGCACCATTCAAACGCTTCGCCCGGGCCTTAATATAGCCCTCATCAATAGTGATGTCGGCACCCATGGCCTGGAGCCCTTTTATGTGCAGATTCACTGGGCGCGATCCTATGGCGCAGCCTCCAGGCATGGATACCTCCGCACTGCCAAAGCGGGCCAACAGGGGGCCCAACACCAGAATGGAGGCACGCATGGTCTTCACCAAGTCGTAGGGTGCACGCAATACATTGACCTCGGCGGCATTGGCCTCGATGGTCATTTTCTCATCCACCACCAAGCCCACACCCAGACGGCCAAGTAAATCCATGGTGGTAGTAATATCGTACAAGTGCGGGAGATTACTGATACGCATCTGCTGATCGGTGAGCAACGAGGCAATCAATATGGGCAGGGCGGCATTCTTGGCCCCTGAAATTCGAATCTCACCGTTAAGGGAGGTCTTGCCGGAAACGACTAGCTTATCCATGGGACACTATTCTACACCGGCCATCGCTTAAAAGCGTACTCCCAGTAGGGGCGGCGACCGCTGGGTCGCATCACCGGTATCAACGAGTTACATACAAAACTGGAGATTTACTGGAATGCACCGCCGGTGTGATCGACAACCGGGTGTCCGGCGCAGTGTTTTACACCACAGACCTGTTGTCGATGAATTTATGCAATGATGAAATTAATTGGTGGATTCGACTAATTTCTGTAACTCACCGTTTTCATATAACTCCACCATAATATCACTACCGCCCACAAACTCGCCCTTGATATAGAGCTGGGGGATAGTGGGCCAGTTGGAAAATTGTTTGATACCCTCTCGGATATCCGGGTCTGCCAACACATCCACCGATTCAAATTTTGCGCCCACCGACTGCAACAACTGGACCGCCCGACCTGAGAAGCCGCATTGTGGGAACTGGGGGGAACCCTTCATATACAGGACGATGGCGTTGCTCCCTAAGGTGTCTTGGATACGTTCGTTGGTGTTCATCTCATAACCTCTTTGCTGGTGTCTATGGATCTATTGGACGCGATTGACCGAGACCCCCCGAAAAACCAAAGGTAGTCCCGGTCCGGCTAATCCCCTTGAGCAGCCTGTTCCGGTGTCAGGGTGCGCATGGACAGGGCATGGATCTCGGCCTTCATCTTGTCGCCCAGAGCCGAGTAAACCATCTGATGCTGCTGGATTATAGACTTACCACTAAAATCGGGACTCACGATCACGGCATTAAAATGGTGGCCATCACCATCACATTCAACCTGTGAACCATCGAGACCGGTCTCGATCCATTGCTTAATATCTTGAGGTGTCACCATCCGTATGGGAAGCCTGATTCTCGGGGTTTTGGGGTCGACTACTGGATTTAAGTCTCTAAAGCATAGCCTATGGCACAGGTACCCGAAATATCCCCTTTGGGGACCCTAGCACCGCCCCCCAGCTACCCAGAAAAAGACTGGGGGAAACCTGAACTAATCGTGCAGGCCAAAGGTTTCTGACAGACCGCTGATACGGATAAGCTGGGCCAATTGATCCGGGACATGGGTAAAATGTAGCTCAGTTCGACTCGACCGGGCTTGGCCCAGCCATTCCACCAACAGGGCCAATCCAGCACTATCGCTACGCCCTACATCGGCAAGATCCAGCACCGCAGGCATCTGCTCGGCCCATTGGCCGCTGGCAACGCGATACAACTCGGGCACGGTGGCAAAGCTCAGGTCGCCATGCAACCGGTAATCCCCTGTTGCCGTCCTTTGCAGACCCACGGTTTACAACCCGGCCTCACGATTCTTGGCGGCCAGTTCCTCGATCACGGCATCAAGACTCTTGTTCTGCACTTCACTGCGCACAATGCTGCGCAATGTGGCCACAATACTAATGCCCTCAATAGCCACGTCCATGGCCTGCCAGGCCCCTTCCTTTTTATATAAGATATAGTTCACCGAAATCTTGGGGCCCCCACCCTTGGGACGAGTCTCGGTCTTCACCAACACCTGCTTGTCGCTCTCCTTGTACTTGCTAGGAATGAATTTGAAATCGGCATCAATATAGGTCAGCAAGGCGGTAGCATAGGTGCGTACCAGATGATGCCGAAATTCATGCTCGAATCGGCTGCGCTGAGTTTTACTGGCGTTACGCCAGTGCTTTCCCAGCACCAATCTGGAAAAACGATTGTAATCGATATAGGGCGCAGTAATTTCGTCAGCCAATAGGTAAAGTTTTTTAGGGTCTTTTTGCAGTTCAGACTTCTGGGCTCGCGCTTTGCTCACCCAAGCACCGTATAACTCCTTAACCAAGGCATCGGGGCCCTTCTCCACCGCCGCTGTTGTGGCCGCTAACATCGCAAACATCACGAGTAGACCCGTTATGAATGATAGAGATCGCTTCATTTTCCTTCCCCTGAATCTGATTTGTTATAAAGGAATTTACCAATAAGGTCTTCCAAGACCAAGGCCGACTGGGTCAACATAATTTGATCGCCATCCTTGAGAAAGCTTTCATCACCCCCTGGGTCCAGGGCAACGTACTGCTCACCCAGGATACCCGCAGTCTGGATGACTGCCGTGGAATCCGCCGGTAGATTGGCATAGCGGCCGGCAATATCGAGAATCACGACGGCACGGTAGTCGTTGGAGTCCACGTAAATTTCTTTGACCCGCCCAATACGGACCCCGGAGAGAGTGACCCGGGAACGCACTTTCAGGCCACCAATATTGTCGAAGCGGGCCTCAATCTGATAGGCGTCGGCCACATCAGCACTGCTGAGATTGCCCACCTTTAACGCCAACACCCCAAACGCGGCCAATCCAATGACCACGAACACCCCTACCCATGTTTCCATCGCTTGTCTTTGCGTCATGCTATACGTCTCCGAACATTAACGAGGTCAATATAAAATCCAGCGCTAACACCGCCAGGGAGGCGTTGACCACAGTACGGGTGGTCGCCCGACTGACACCTTCTGCGGTAGGCACGGCATCGTAACCTTCGAATACCGCGATCCAGGTCACCACAAAACCAAACACGATACTTTTGACGATACCGCTAACAATATCATCATGAAAATCTACCCCCTCTTGCATGGATGACCAAAATACGCCCGCATCTACACCGAGCACTGTCACACCAATAAAATGACCACCGGCTACACCCACTGCGGTAAATAGCGTGGCCAACAAGGTGAGGCTAAAAAAACCGGCGAAAAATCTCGGCGCCACCACCCGCTCAATGGGATTGACGGCCATCATCTCCATGCCCGCCAGTTGCTGGGTAGCCTTCATCAAACCTATTTCGGCAGTGAGGGCCGATCCCGCACGCCCGGCAAACAGCAGTGCCGCCAACACCGGCCCTAATTCCCGGGTAAGGGACAGCGCCACCATCAGCCCTAAAGAAGACTCGGCGCCAAAATCCACCAACGTATTATAACCCTGGAAACTGAGCACCATGCCGACAAAAAGTCCGGCCACCAGAATAATCGTCAGGGTCAACACCCCCACCGCGTAGATCTGATGAACGAGCAAAGATGGCCGGGTGAAAATTTGCCAGCCTCCTAAAAACACCCGATACAAAAAGACGCTGGCCCGGCCCAGACGGGAAATATGGGCGATCACCCCACCACCGATTAACGCAAACAACTTCAATCCAACCCCCCTCGAAGCAAATCGTCTTCGTAGGCAACTGCAGGGTAGTGGTAAGGCACCGGTCCATCCGGCAGGCCATCCATAAACTGGCGCACTTGAACTTGCTGGGAGGCCTGCAATTCCTCAGGCGTACCTTGGGCGATAATCTGTCCGTCTGCAATCAAATACATATAGTGGGCAATGGCATAGGCCTCCGCCACGTCGTGGGTCACCACCACAGAGCTAATGCTCAGGGCATCATTGACCTCGCCTATTAACTTAACGATGACTGCCATCGAGATCGGATCCAGGCCAGCAAAAGGCTCATCGTACATCACCAACATGGGATCCAGGACGATGGCCCGGGCCAAGGCGACTCGCCTGGCCATGCCGCCGGACAATTCACTGGGCATCAGCCGACGGGCGCCACGCAGCCCCACCATCTCCAGCTTGAGCAAAACCAGGTTTCGCAACACCGGTTCGGGTAGACGGCAATGTTCACGAACGGGAAAGGCGATATTCTCAAAGACATTGATATCGGTTAATAGGGCGCCACTTTGGAACAACATGCCCATACGTCTACGCAGTGCGTAAAGCTGCTTGAGCCGCAGCCTGGGTACAGACAACCCATCGACAATGATATCGCCATGATCGGGACGCAGCCGTCCGCCGATAAAATTTAGCAAGGTTGTCTTACCGGTACCGCTGGGGCCCAGTATCGCGGTCACCTTGCCTCGTGGGATAGTCAGATTGACCCCTTTCAAAATAGGCCGATCTCCATAGGCAAAATGCACATCGCGAAACTCCACCAACACATCATTACCGGAAGAATTCTTTGCCGCCATGATAAACGTATTTATTTTATTTAAATGAAATTCGCCACAGACGCCTGCATGAACGCAGGCGGTAGAGCGAAGCAGGAGCCAGGGCCGAGGACACGGGGCTCACAAAGAAGAACATATAATCAAAACTTGTCTGTATCATCATTCATGGCTATGCAAGATAAGAGGATACAGCCGAAATCATCATATCGGGCCAACGTTATAGTATGCAAAGTCACTCTACCCCACGAGGGGGTACCGAGGTCTGTGTCTCTGTGGCTAATGTACCTGTACCTACTAGTATGGGGAAGAACCGTATTAACAAGCACATTATTCTACCAGTTTGTGGACACCCGATGCGCTCACACATCGAGCAGTTCGGCGATGATGCGGACCTGTTCGGCGAGCTGCGGCGCTGGATCGGGTTCGGTAAAAAACAAGCCCGCACCGCGATTATCCCCCATCCAGTCCCCCAGCTGTTCAACCACTGCCCTCAGGGGCTTGAGTTCGGACTGACCCATAAGTGCGACCATAAATTCACCGGGTTCTTCGGGTTTGGGCTCCTGGTTGGGGCGCCAACATAAACTGGCTCCAAAGGCATTCAACAACTCCAACATTTGCCCAGTTCGAATAGACCCCATGGGCAAATCTACGCAGACAGGAAGGCCGTCATCTAGCGCCTCTAAACGGCCTTGTAACCAAGTGGTCGATAGGTTGGACTCCTTGGAGGATATACGCAACAAATAAGCCGATAACCAGGGGCGCAAGTCCCGGACCATTTCCTGAAATTGTTGGATCTGCTGCTGCCATTTTTCAAAACCCGGCACTGCTGTATCCCCAACCCAAGCAGGCAATTCCAATACAAAACGAAATCCCTCATCGATGTCTTCTATCCATTGATTGAGATCAGCGGCAGAAACAGACTCCCATTTCTGCGCAGGCACTAACACGCTGCGAATAATGTTGCTGTAATAGCACAAACGCCACTCCGTAGGCAGCGCATCATCATAGAACCCGTCTTGCCACTCGTCATGTTCCCAACCACGGATTCCGATCAGCAGGCTTTCATTCATGTGTTGGGTTCTAGCAGGTTTACAGGGTGGCTAACGCTATCACAGGTGCCTATAGATAAAAAATGGGGTCAGGGTCATTGCTGTCCCACTTAATCCCCTCTCCCATCAGGGAGCACCCCTAGGGCATAAAAGGGTTGGGGAGAGGGGATCGAAAGATAAGCCATTGTTTTATATATCCCCTCATCCTAGCCTTCTCCCGGAGGGAGAAGGAATAATTCCAACTTCTAGGTTACATGAAGTCATGTCTTTGGTGCCAACACTCGCAATCTATGTCCTGATAATCAGCATGTTACGGTGCATTAACATCGTGTTAAGTGGGACAGCAATGGGTCAGGGTCGATTTGCATTGTCCCGCGCTAACGACTACAACAGGGCACAATATCTATAATGGAGATCAGTATGCTCACTGCTAGTTTATCCCTCGTCGTGGGACTGGCATTGCTCGCCTGGGGGGCCGATCGTTTCGTCTACGGCGCCACCTCTATCGCTCGCAATTTCGGTGTATCACCTCTCATTGTAGGCTTGACCATCGTCGGCTTTGGCACCTCGGCGCCGGAATTGCTGGTCTCGACCGTGGCCGCCTGGCAAGGCAATACAGAATTGGCCCTGGGCAATGCGGTGGGTTCAAATATTGCCAATATTGGCTTGGTCCTCGGCAGTGCCGCACTGATACACCCTCTGGTAGTACGCTCACGTATCCTCAAACGCGAGTACCCCATCATGGCGCTGGTGCTTTTGGCGACACCGGCCTTGTTATTGGATGGGCGCCTGGGGCGGCTCGATGGCGTGCTGCTAATAAGTGGGCTCATATTGCTCATCGCCTGGACCATACATATGGGTCTGCGCCAACGGGTCAAGGCGGGCACCGTCAAGGCTGCGGTGATGGGAAGCGCGGATGAACTGGCCCAGGAATACGCCGAGGAACTCAAACAAGGAGCATCCACACCCGCAGCCACAGCCTGGTTAATCGGAGGCCTGCTGCTGTTACTTGGCAGCTCAAAACTGCTGGTATGGGCAGCCATTGTCGTCGCCCAGCATTTTGGTATGAGCGATTTACTGATTGGTCTCACCATCGTCGCGGTAGGCACCAGTCTCCCCGAGGTCGCTACCTCCATCGCCAGCATCTTTAAGGGTGAGCACGATATTGCCATCGGCAATATCGTCGGCTCCAACATGTTTAACATGCTCGGGGTTATTGGCATTGCCGGAGTAATACACCCGATCAGCATCAGTCCAGAACTCCTGAACCGGGATTTTCTGGTCATGCTGGTGCTGGCTGCGGCCATGCTAGGCATGGCCTATCGCAGCCGGGCCAGGGCCCGCATCGGCCGCATTGAAGGTGGCCTGCTGCTTATCGCTTACTGCGGCTATCTCGCTGTCCTGGCTTGGGGATTACAGACAAACTGATAAAGAAAACCGGCATCACCCGCACCCACTTATACACCTCTACTGTACCGACGGCGCCTGAGGGACCACGTTCACATTACTTTTCATTGCTTCCGATGAACTCAAATGGGGAGCCACCTGTTTAGCAGGTGGTGTCGTGGCGGTCGGTGCCCTGACTACCGGAGCGACAGGTGATTTTCTACCCACCGGCGCGGGTTTAACCTTGAGCCCGGCCTTCTCGGTCACGGGCATAGCGGCCTTGGGCGCTACCTCGACAACAGCCGGAGTCTTTCCACCAGCCTTATCGCCCACCGGTTTGACTTTCGTCACTTCTGGAAGTTGACCCTTGGGGCCTTTATTGTTTTTGATTGGGGGCGCTACCATTTTGGGCGCCACCTTGGGGACCATGGGTCCTGCGCCCAAGGCATCGTCGAGGACCTCATCATTCATCACGCTGGTCTTGGCGTTGGATTTGACCTCGGTCTTGGATCGTCCCGGCGTGGTGGTGTTTTTTAAAGCCGCACGAAGGGCTTTCAGTTCGGTCTTCAGACCCTTCCCCACCTTGGCCATATCCCACGAATCTCCCGTCGAAGAAAAGCACACTGTTCCTTCGAAACAGGCAACACGCCCTGTTTCTTTGCCATTGTCATTCACCCAGACGCACCCGAACTCACTCTGCCCAGACTCCGTATAAGTGCCACCACCCATTGTACAGTCTTCTTTAAACTGCTCCTTGGAATACCCCTCCTCGCTATAGCTTATATCGAATGGCGTTAAGGCGAACATGAACATCATGGTAATAATCGCCAAATGTTGCAATATCGTTCTCTTCATCATGACTAAAGTCCTCCTCTTGAGTGCGGAAAGGGGACGGAGGGATTAAATATTAGGCAATCCCACCCCGCCCTTCTGAAGTTGCCCTCGTTTCATCTGGCCAAAAACAACACCATAACGCTTTTCGATTTGCTGCCAAAAGCGGGTAGCAGTATGTAACTGGAGGATAAAAGCCCTTTCCCCCAAAGTCGATAGCTATTGGACAGCCGTTCACCCCGCTTTGCGCCCTGATCGCCGCGAAATCTTGCTTTGCGCGCTGCCACCGCTTGAATATTTCCCCGCTTTACCTACATGGACGTAGCCAAGGAGCGAGAGCAGGACGCGGGAGCCTTAGGCCCATTTCCGGCCCATTCTTGCCCCTCAGGCCAACAGATGCCCTCGACAACTCTCCCATGCGTAGCCCTAGCTCCCGCATCCATAGGAACTCCACGGCCATTTCGCTATAATTCGCGCAAATCTTAAGCGTGAATAAAATCAGAAATCAATGAACGACGAGTCCTTATTGGAGCTTGGCCGTAGCGTCATTAATCTTGAGGCCGAGGCCGTTGCCCAGCTCACCCAGCGCATGGATAATCAATTCGCCCTGGTGTGCCGAATGATGCTCGACTGCGCCGGTCGGGTCATTGTTGTCGGCATGGGTAAGTCCGGCCATATCGGCAGCAAAATTGCCGCCACCTTGGCCAGTACCGGCACCCCCGCATTTTTCGTCCATCCCGGCGAGGCCAGCCACGGTGATTTGGGCATGATCACGGCTACCGATCTTGTCCTGGCCATCTCTAACTCTGGTGAGACCCCGGAAATCCTCACCATCTTACCCATCATCAAGCGTATGGGGATCAAGCTGGTGGCGATGACAGGCAATCCAGAGTCATCCCTGGGCCAGCAGGCCGATGGTTACCTCAACGTGGGCGTCAATCAGGAAGCCTGTCCCATGAACCTCGCCCCCACTTCCAGCACCACCGCGACCCTGGCCATGGGAGACGCCCTGGCCATTGTCCTGCTCAAGTCGCGAGGATTTACCGAGCACGATTTCGCCCGTTCCCATCCAGGCGGCGCCCTGGGCCGCCGCCTGCTACTCTATGTAACGGACATCATGCACAAGGATAACGCCATCCCAGTAGTGCACGAACAAGACAGCCTGCGTGACGCCCTGTTGGAAATGAGCAGCAAGGGGCTGGGGATGACGGGTGTGACCGATGACCAAGGTCATCTGTGTGGCATTTTTACCGATGGTGATCTACGCCGCGCCCTCAATAGCACTGTGGACCTCTACCAATCGAGCATCGCTGAGGTGATGACCCGCAACCCTAAGACCACCCACCCTGATCGCCTTGCCGCAGAAGTTGTACAAATGATGCGCACCGATCGCATCAATGGCTTATACGTAGTCGATGAAAACAACGTCATCATAGGTGCTCTAAACATGCATGATTTACTCAAGGCGGGGGTCGTCTAAGTGGACTTTCTTAAACCCTCTCTCACAGTAGACGATAAGACCCTGGCCCTGGCCGCCAAAATCAAACTACTGCTGTTTGATGTGGATGGGGTGCTCACCAGCGGCCAACTGTTTATCGGCGACGATGGTCAGGAGCACAAGGCGTTCCACTCCCGTGATGGTCATGGCATCCGCATGCTGCAAGACAGTGGCGTGCCAGTGGGGCTGATTACCGGACGTACTTCGCAAGTAGTCAAACACCGCGCCAAGGACCTGGATATCAAACATGTGTATCAGGGAGAACGGGATAAACTCCCTGCCTATATCGCCCTGTGCAAGAAACTAGGGCTGACCTTAGATCAAGTTGCTTTCGTGGGGGACGATGTAGTGGACCTCCCCATTATGCTCAAGACCGGGCTGGCGGTAGCGGTCCAGGATGCCCACCCCCTGGTCAAGCAACACGCCCATTGGACCACACCCAGCCGGGGCGGCAGGGGGGCTGGCCGTGACATCTGTGAGCTCATCCTGTTGGCTCAGGGTCATTACGACCAGGCCATGGGTCACTACTTGAGCTAAACACACCCTGATAAAGAGACAAGTGAAATAAAGTGCAACAACATGCGGAAAAAATTCTGCTTTACGCCCTGGTTGCCATACTGGGTAGTTTCACCTTTTGGTTACAGTGGGGGCTTGAAGAAAAACCCCAGGAAATTGCCGCCCCCGACGAGCGCCATGATCCCGATTTTTATGTTGAAAACTTTAGCGCCACGGGGATGGATGAGCAGGGTCGGCGCAAATACACCTTGGAAGCAGAGCGCATGGTTCACTATCCTGATGACAATACGGCGCTATTGGACAAGCCCCATATCATTCAATACGAAAGGGGGCGTCAACCGACTCATGCCTATGCCGAGTCCGGCTGGGTCTCTGCAGACGGCGACGAAGTGCTGCTAACCGGTAATGTGCGGGTCATTCGGGGTAAGGACCGGTCCGGTGGTGGCGCCAGCGTCATGACCAGCAACAAAATGCGGATTCGCCTGAAAAAGGGCACATTCAAAAAAGAGTCCTGATACACTCCGTCACATAATTTTCTGTAAGTCATAAAATACAACAGACCTCGCATGTCAGCCACTACACAAAACTACCGCCTTATACTGTTTATCGGCAGCCTGATGTTGCTGGCAACCCCACCCACATCGGCTCTGAAATCAGACAAAGACCAAGCTGCCATCGTCGACGCCGATAACATCGAAATGGACTTCAACACCGGCGATCGAATTTACACCGGAAATGTTAGCGTGCGCCAAGGCAGTATGCTCCTGCGCAGCGATAAACTCGTCGTCAAGTTCAAAGACGATGCCCTGCAAAATGCAGTGGCCTACGGCAAACCGGCCCGGTTTCGACAACGCCCGGATGGCAAAGGCGAAGATGTGCGAGGCAAGGCCCTGCGCATCGTTTTTGACGAAATCAACAACAAAATCCACCTCTACAACAAGGCCGAGGTGACTCAAGGTCAAAACACCATCAAGAGCAAAGAAATCCACTACGATATGACGACCAGCAAGGTGATCATCAAGGGTGCTGCGTCGAGCCAATCCGGCGGCATGGACGCTGGTGGCCGGGCACGCATCATTATTCGACCTAAAGAATCTGCAAGCGGCAACATTCGGCTTAAAGAATCCGCAAGCGGCAACAGCCCCCCGTGAGCACCCTAAAAACTCAGGACTTGAGTAAATCTTATCGGGGTTTAAAGGTTGTCAACAAAGTCGACATTGTGATCAATAGCGGCGAGGTGGTGGGCCTGCTGGGCCCCAATGGCGCCGGCAAGACCACCTGCTTCTATATGATCGTGGGCCTGGTGCCACGGGATGGAGGTAAGATCTGGTTAGACAACGCGGATATTACTCATTTACCCATGCATGAACGGGCCCGGCTGGGCATCGGCTACCTGCCCCAGGAACCCTCTGTTTTTCGTAAACTCTCCGTAGAAGACAACATTATGGCAGTACTCCAGGCAGTGCCGGACCTGAGTAAAGCCGACCGCGAAAATCGTTTGGAGACCTTGTTGGAAGAATTCGGTGTCGTCCATAAGCGCAAAACTATGGGCATCAGCCTTTCAGGAGGAGAACGCCGCCGGGTCGAGATCGCCCGGGCCTTGGCCCTGGAGCCCTTTTTCATCATGCTGGATGAACCCTTTGCGGGTATTGACCCCAAATCAGTTGTGGACATCCAGCACATTATCTCCCATTTACGCAATATGGGGATTGGCGTCCTCATTACCGATCACAATGTGCGCGAAACCCTGGGGATTTGTGATCGCGCTTACATCATGAGCGAGGGACAGGTGATTGCCTCCGGTCTGACGGACGAGATTTTGGAGCACGAAGAGGTCCGTGAAGTCTATCTCGGCACGAACTTCAGATTGTAGCCCCTGATTTGAACAAATAATGTTGGCCTTTTCGCCATGATTTGGCCGCAACGCCATATTTTGAATTAAGGGAACTTCTATTAATTAGATAAAAGCACCCAAAGGGGCTATGCTATTAACATGAAGGTAGCGATCGTAACGCCCGCAAGTTTTGCGATCACTAGCAGTTATTAAAAATGCGGCAATCGTTAGAATTAAAACTGGGTCAACGTCTAACCATGACCCCACAATTACAACAGGCCATCCGCCTGTTGCAACTGTCGGCGGTGGAATTGCAGTCGGAGATTCAAGAGGCCCTGGAGGCCAACCCCCTGCTGGAGGAAAACGAAGAAGTCGCCAAGACCTCTGAGACCGACTCCCCCGGCAATGGTGAGGATGTCAGCAGTAACAATGGCGACACCGCCGATCTGAATTTAGACCAAGCCACCCCAAACAACGAGACCGCCGAGGATAGCGGTGACGACTGGGATCCGCCCGGCTATGAATATCCCGTCGCCCCTGGCGGCAGCCGAGGCACTCAGGGTAACAACAACTTTGAAATAGACGCCCGCACCAGTTCGCCGCTTACCCTGCATGATCATCTAAGTTGGCAGATGCGGATGATCTCTTTTTCAAGCAACGACCTGTCTATCGCCCAAACGCTTATCGATTCCATCAGTCATGATGGCTATCTCAGCTGCACAATAGAAGAGATTTGCCAGACATTACTACCTGATATTGAAGTGGAACCCGAAGAGGTGGAAGCGGTGCTGCACCAAATCCAGAATTTCGATCCCGTCGGTGTCGGGGCCCGCGATGTGGGCGAGTGTCTTGGCCTGCAATTGCGTCAATTTGCATCCGACACCCCTGGCTTGGACCCGGCGCGCATCATTGCAGAACAACATCTCAAACTCCTCGCCAGCCGCGACTTTACCCAGTTGCGCCGAGTCATGAAACTCAGCCAGACAGGGTTGCAACGGGCTATCCAGCTTATTCAAAGCCTGAACCCTCGGCCCGGTAGCACCATACAACCTTCCCAGGCTGCCTATGTGATCCCGGATGTTATTGTGCGCAAACGCAAAGGCCAATGGTTAGTGGAGGTGAGCGACGACGTATATCCACGCATCCGTGTTAATCGCGTTTATGAAAACATGATTCAACGGGGAAACGATAGCCAGGACAATAAGTACCTGCAGGAACACCTTCAGGATGCGCGTTGGTTCTTAAAAAGTCTGCGCAATCGCCACGATACCTTGCTCAAAGTGGCGCGTGCGATCGTGGATCGCCAGCGGGACTATTTTGAACACGGTGAAGAGGCTATGAAGCCCCTAGTATTACACGATATCGCCGAGACTCTGGGTATGCACGAATCTACTATTTCCCGCGTTACCACCCAAAAATACATGCTGACCCCTCGGGGCATACTCGAGCTAAAGTATTTCTTTTCCAGCCACGTCAGCACAACCGATGGTGGCACCCGCTCGGCAACCGCTATTCGTTCCATGATCAAAAAACTGATTGATTCAGAACCTACCATAAAACCGATTAGCGATAGCAAAATCGTTGTGCTGTTAGAGGAAGCGGGCGTTCAAGTGGCGCGCCGTACCATTGCCAAGTACCGCGAACACATGAAAATCCCACCATCGAACCAGCGCAAGACCCTTGTCTAACTTAAATATATACGGAGGAAATCGATGCAATTGACAATTAGTGGACATCAAATCGAAATCACCCCCCCATTACGCGAATATGTATCTGAGAAAATGGACCGGATCAACAGGCACTTCGACAATGTCACCACCACCAAAGTGGTACTCCATGTAGAAAAAGAGCGCCACCATGCAGAGGCCACCATAAATACCAAGGGCGCAACCTTACACGCCAACGCCCAGGCACCCGACATGTATGCCGCCATTGACTCACTCACAGACAAACTGGACAGACAGGTCCGCAAACACAAAGAAAAAACCACAAACCATCACCGCAATGGTGGTGCACTCAAGGATCAACAATTCCAATGATACAAACACACCCCGGTGTTACCGATGAAGTTCAGACCATATCGGTACCGGCATTTCATCTAGCCACTATTCTCGACCAAGATCGAATCGTGATCGATTCAAAGGTCTCGAGCAAGAAACGGCTGCTGGAGGGGGTCACGGCCCTACTCACCCATGGCTCCACCCTGGACACAACTCGGGTATTTCAAATCCTGACGGAGCGGGAGCGGCTGGGGAGTACCGGTATCGGTGAGGGAGTAGCCATCCCCCATGGTCGAATCGACGGACTCGACAAACCAGTAGGTGCCTTTATTAGCCTGCGGAAAGCGATCAATTTCGACGCCCAGGACCAGCAGGCCGTCAATCTGGTGTTTGGTCTATTGGTGCCTGAAGAGGCCACCTCTCAACACCTGGCGATCCTCGCCAAACTGGCGGGGATGTTTCGAGATACGGCATTACGCCGGTCCCTGGCCGCTATGAATGATGCCAACGAGGTATATAATCGGTTGATCCATTGGGATGGAACAACCGGCAATACTTGATGACATCGACACCCCAGCTCACCGCCGAGACAATCTTCAATACCTACGAGGAACTCCTCGGGCTAGCTTGGCTGGGTGGAAGAAGTGGGCGTCATCGCCCCCTGGAACAGATCAATGCAAAATACCCTGGCCTGGCCCTGGTAGGCCATCTCAGCCTGATTCATCCCAACCGGGTACAAGTCCTGGGTAAAAATGAACTCGCCTATATTGATGGGATGAATCCTGAGGACAGACAAGAAATCCTCAGCAAAATCTTCTCATCTCAATATTGCTCCGCCATTATCATCGCCGACAGTCTAACGCCCTCCACCGACTTCATCACCAACGCCGACGCTCAAAATATGCCGCTGTTGACGTCGACCGAACCCAGTCCACGCCTGATTGACGCCCTGCAGTACTACCTGACGGCGGCCATGGCTCAGCGGATAACGGAACACGGGGTTTTCATGGAGGTCATGGGTATCGGCGTACTGCTGACCGGCGATGCAGGTGTAGGTAAGAGCGAGATTGCCCTCGAACTTCTAAGCCGCAATCATCGTCTTATCGCCGACGACGCCGTGGAATTGTCCCGTGTCAGCCCACAACTCCTGGAGGGCCGCTGCCCAGAGGCATTACGATACTTCATGGAAGTGCGTGGATTGGGCATCCTCGACGTGCGCGCCATGTTCGGCGAAACTGCAACCAAGCGTGCCAAGTACCTGCGTCTCATTGTCCGCTTGGAACAAATGGAAAAACAGGCGATGGATCGACTGGACCGCCTTCAGGCCGAGACCCAAACGCGAACTATATTGGGCATCCGCGTGCCCGAAGTTATCATACCCATCGCCCCTGGGCGCAATCTGGCAGTGCTAATCGAAGCGGCGGTGCGTAATCATATTCAGCATATGCGCGGTAAAAACGCGCTGCATGATTTTATGGAACAACAACAATCCGTTATGCGGCAAAATGAAATGCTAACCAATAACGCCGCCACAGATCAACAAAAAGAATAAGTGAATTTCTTCATCATTAGCGGTCTTTCCGGATCTGGAAAATCCATTGCCCTCAATGCCCTTGAGGACATGGGTTACTACTGTATTGACAACCTGCCTGCCGTATTATTGCCACATTTTGTGAAAGAGTTACTGGGCGAATCAACACCGAACAGCTACCATGCTGCGGTCAGCATCGATTCCAGAAATCGATACTTCCTGGAATCGTTGTCAGAAAATCTTAATCAGATCGAGGCCTTGGGGCTAAACTACAAAGTGATTTTCCTTGAGGCCGAAGAGTCGACGCTCATCAAGCGGTTTAGCGAGACCCGGCGCAGGCACCCCCTAACCGATGCCACTACTCCACTTATCGAAGGCATCCGGCTGGAAAAGGATTTACTGACTCCACTGTCCACAAGATCCACCAAACAGATCGACACCACAACCACCACGGCCCATGAGTTGCGGGGCATGATTCGTGACTTTGCGGGGGGGATGAGCAAACAAGGCCTGTCTCTACTATTTCAATCCTTCGGTTTTAAACACGGCGCACCATTGGATGCCGATTTTGTGTTTGATGTGCGCTGTCTACCCAACCCCTATTGGAAATCGGGGCTGCGACCCCTGACCGGTCAGGATCAGGCGGTCATCGACTATCTGAAGGAACAGGAACAAGTCCCGGCCATGATACAGCAGATAGAACAATTCCTGACATCCTGGCTACCCCATTTCGTTGCCGAACACCGCAGCTATATCACCGTTGCCATTGGCTGCACCGGCGGCCGACACCGGTCTGTCTATATTGCCAGACAACTTGCGGATCACTTCACATCGCAACCCTATAACGTACAAATTCGACACCGGGAACTCTCATGATAGGTATTTTAATTTTGGCCCCCGAATCCATGGGCCGAGGCCTGCTAGAGGCCGCAACCCATATTCTGGGTACAGCACCGCCCCAGATTGAACTGTTGACGGTAAGCGGTACCGTTGAGACACTCAAAAATTTCCGCGTCGACACCCAGGAGGCCATTTACAGGCTGGACACCGGCGAGGGCGTCATCATACTTGCAGATATTTTTGGCGCCTCCCACACCAACGAGGCTTGCAGACTCCTTCAGCCAGGCCGTGTCGACTTGGTCTCCGGGGTCAACTTGCCTATGTTGGTTCGGGTGCTCAACCACCGCCAACTGCGCCTGGACGCCCTCGTCACCAAAGCCAGCGGCGGCGGTAGAGACGGCATCGTCTGTGCCAGCCATCGCACCGCCAGCACAAACCCGGATGCTGCATGACCCGCGTCAAACTCAAAATAATCAATAAGCTGGGGTTGCACGCACGTGCGGCCGCAAAACTGGTGGCCATGGCCTCACAGTTTGAAAGCACTGTATCGATCATACACAATGACTCGGAAGTCAACGGAAAAAGCATCATGGGCATCATGATGCTCGCCGCCGGTATCGGTGCCGAATTAGAATTGATCACCCAAGGCACTGATGAACAGGCGGCCGCCGACGCCATCAAGGCCCTAGTCAATGACCGCTTCGGCGAGGACGAATAGTGTTTGTCCTGTATGGCTCCGGGGTAGGTAAAGGCATTGCCATTGGCAAGGCCTTCGTGTTACATCGCGATCGGGTCGAGATCCCCGAGTATGTACTTCCTAAATATTTGTTAGATGAAGAAGTTGAGCGCTTCCATCACGCGGTTCAACAGGCCCGCGAGCAACTCACCGTGATCACTCAACACATCCCCGAGGGCGCCCCACCTGAGACCGCAGGATTTATAGACGCCCACTTGCTCATGCTTGAAGATCGCATGTTATTGGAAGCCACCATCAAGACCATTCGCGAAGAACGATACAATGCAGAATGGGCGCTGAAGCTACATAGCGACACCTTGATAGCAGTGTTTGACAAAATGGAGGACCCCTATCTACGCAATAAAAAAATAGACATCCACCAAGTGGTGGATCGGGTGCAACGCAACCTATTAATGGTACAGGATCAGGAACACGACCGTGTGCTGGATGGCCTGGATGGACACATAGTGGTTGCCAACGACCTCACCCCTGCAGACACCGTTATGCTGAAAAATCATCATATCGGGGCTTTTGTCACCAACCTGGGCAGCCCCATTTCTCATACCGCCATCCTGGCCCGTGGCCTGCGTATACCTGCAATAGTAGGTTTACATGGTGCAGTACGTTACATCCGGGATGGCGATTCGCTCATCATTGATGGCAAACAAGGTTCTCTAATTATTGATCCAGACGACCGGTTGCTAAGAGAATTCCGCGCCCACAAACGCCAGATGGATCGTCTACGCGCAGAGCTACAAACCTTAAAATCCAGTTTACCCGTCACTCAAGATGCCCAACAAATCGACTTAATGGCAAACATCGAATTACCTGGCGACATTAAAGCAGTTAAAAAAGTAGCCGCTGCCGGTGTAGGGCTCTACCGCACCGAGTATCTGTTCATGAACAAGGGTATTGTGCCCACAGAATCTGATCACTACAACGCCTATATTCGTGTGATCAAATCCATGGGCGGCAGACCAATCACCATTCGCACCATGGACCTGGGCACCGACAAACAAGTCAGTAGCATCACAGAGTCCGGGAACCAGGGGGTCAACCCGGCATTGGGTCTGCGCGCCATCAGGCTGTGCCTGCAGGATCCACAGCTTTTTAAACCACAACTACGGGCCATATTACGGGCCTCTGCCCACGGCAAGATCAGACTCATGATACCCATGATATCCAGCCTTGATGAACTCGATCAAACTCTCGACCTCATAGAAGAGGTCAAACGTGAACTCGACCGGAAGCATCAGAAGTTCGATCCCGATTTACCCGTAGGGGGTATGATCGAGGTCCCCGCAGCAGCAATCTCAGCAGATCTGTTTGCAGAGCACCTAGATTTTCTTTCCATCGGCACCAATGACCTTATTCAATATACCCTGGCCATTGATCGTATAGACGACACCGTCAACTATCTATACGACCCCCTGCACCCGTCGGTATTGCGACTCATCAAGATGACCATAGATGCCGGCAATAAGGCCAACATACCCGTTGCCATGTGCGGCGAGATGGCTGGCGACACCACCTATACCCGTCTACTGCTTGGCATGGGCCTGCGCAATTTCAGCATGGATGCAGAAAATCTGCTTGAAATTAAAAAAATTGTTATTGGCAGCGATAGTGATCGACTCGCCATCCAGGCAAAACAGGTACTCCAGGCGACGAGCAGCAATGAGGTGCACCGCTTGGTGCACGAAATCAATCAGGAAAATGGATGAGTCAGGACAATAATAAGGGAAACGCCGACCCCCTCAGCGAATTGCTGGAGGCCCTCAAGCAAGGCTCCTTGGGCGACATTCGCCATCTGCTTGCCGATCTACATCCTGCGGATATCGCTCATCTACTGGAAGGGACACCACTTGATCAGCGCTTGGTGACATGGGAGCTGGTGCAAGCACCCATACGAGGCGAGGTCCTTCTTGAGGTGTCCGAGGGGGTACGCGACGATCTCATTGAGGCCATGGACAGTCACGCCGTGGTGGATGCGGTGCGCCAACTGGATACGGATGAAATCGCCGATCTGCTTCCAGACCTCCCAGACGAAGTGGTTGCTGAAATTCTTTTTACCCTGGACCGCGAAGACCGGCAACGACTCGACACGGTCCTATCCTACCCGGAAGACACCGCTGGTGGGCTCATGAACCTGGATATGGTCACGGTTCGCGACAGCGTGTCCTTGGAGGTTGTGCTGCGTTACCTGCGTCGTCGCGGCGATCTACCTGAATCCACCGATAAGATATTCATTGTGGACTGGAACAATCGGCTAGTAGGCAGCTTGCAACTCACCACCCTGCTGGGCAGTGACGTCAAAAAACGCGTCCATGATGTTATGAATCAGGATGTGGTGTCGTTTCAATCCATGACCCCGGACCGCGACGTAGCCGCAGCCTTCGAACGCTACAACCTGATCACCGCTCCGGTGGTGGATGTAGAAAATCGTATTCTCGGTCGTATAACCGTAGACGATGTAGTGGACGTGATCCGTGAACATGGCGACCAGGCCGTATTGGCCAGGGCCGGCCTGAGTGTGGACGACGACATCTTCGCCTCGGTCTCTGAGAGCACCCGAAACCGCGCACTCTGGCTCGGGGTCAATCTCATCACAGCCTTTATTGCCTCCTGGGTCATTGGTCACTTTGAAACCACCCTATCCAAAATGGTAGCCCTGGCTGTGCTTATGCCTATTGTGGCCAGCATGGGCGGCAATGCCGGCACCCAAACACTCACCCTCACCATCCGTGGCTTAGCCCTGGGCACCATCACCGGGGCCAATGCCCCTAAGGTCATCAAAAAAGAACTCATGATAGGCGGACTCAATGGCATCATCTGGGCCCTGGTGGTCGCCTTGGTAGCTACTTTCTGGTTTGACGATATTCTCCTGGGCGTGATTATCGCCGTGGCCATGATACTCAACATGATCACCGCCGCCCTCGCCGGAGTGCTGCTACCCATCATGCTCAATCGCCTCGGCATCGATCCCGCCCTGGCCGGTACCGTGGCACTGACCACCATCACCGACGTGATCGGATTTCTATCCTTTTTGGGGCTTGCGGCGGTGTTTTTAGTTTGAAACGTTACTAACGTACTCATTAGTAATTTGGCTCTTCGGGAAAATTTGTGGGTAGCTCTGAAGCCTAGCCCCCTCTACCTCCGGGAGCACCCCTAGGGCATAAAAGGGTTGGGGTGAGGGGGACTCAATCAAGGCCGTGTATATTTGCTCAAGCACAATGTCTAACTCACTCAATATCTCATGGTTCCAGAAACGCATGACACGGTATCCCATAGCTTC
>DRJZ01000183.1 GCA_011052015.1 Acidiferrobacteraceae bacterium
GCCATGGTACGCGTACCCTGAATATTGTTCCTGGCCGCCTCCCGGATCTGGTCTTCCAGCATTGGAACGTGCTTGTATGCCGCTGCATGGAAAACCACATCAGGCATGGCGCTGCTGAAAACCCGATCCATCGCGGCCTTGTCTACAACATCATTTAAACACCTGGAAATTTTCAGCTTGGGATAAGCCTTTAGCAATTCCATCTCTATGGTGTACAGGTTAAATTCACTGCTGTCGAGCAGAATAAGAGACGCTGGTCGCAGCCGTGCAATTTGCCTGCATAGTTCTGAACCAATCGATCCCCCTGCACCAGTCACCAGTACCTTCTTACCTTTCAACTCCAACTCGATAGCGTCCCAATCAAGCGACACGGGCTCCCTCCCGAGCAGATCATCGATTGACACTTCGCGCAGTTGGTTGACGGTTACTTGTCCTGACATCAGGCGATCCAGTGGCGGCAAGGTACGGAACGGAACACCGGTTTTTTCGCATAGTCCGACAAGGCGCCGCATATCTTTGGACTTGGCAGAAGGAAGTGCCAGAACAATCAGGTCCACTTCCAATTGCTCTACCAGGTCAATCATCTCGTCACAGGAGCTGAGAACGCGGACGCCGTGAATTTCACCGCCCTGCTTGACAATATTGTCGTCCACGAACCCAACCGGCTGGTAGCACTCTTCGCGATTGCGGAGCAAATCCCTGACCAGCATTTCACCTGCCTTGCCGGCTCCGACAATAATCAGTTTCTTGCAGTCACCGGTATAGATTCCGCGGTCCCTGGACCAGCGAACCAGAAAGCGTGAACCTCCGAGCAATCCGATCAACAGCAGTCCGTAGAGTGGAAAGACCGAACGGGGAACGCCTTCCATACGGGTAACAAGGAAAATCGTGACCGCCGAAAACGCCATCCCTACCAGTACCGCTTTCGCAATGCGGATCAGATCGGGCATTGAAGCAAACCGCCAAACGCCTCTGTAGAGACCAAAGTAGCGGAATGCAATAGCCTGGACTACAACGACAACCGCCAGGGTTTCAATTGCCGCGGACAGATACTCACCTGGAATTATGCCCAGATTAAATCGCAGCCAATACGCGCCAAACCATGCCGCCGGGATCGTCGCAAGATCATGGAATATGGCTAAGATGCGGTTATTAATTAGTTTACTTGCCATCCTGCCCCGATTATCGGCTTTGTATCTACCCACAAAATGCCAAATACTGGAATCTCCCTTTAATCACGTAGCCCGATTTCCGTCGAAAATAGGTGCCCGGCTATTATCTTTAGATTTAAAGTTTATAGGGTAACACCCAGATTATAAAGGTATCTTTTTAGTGGGATACACCCTGACGGTGAATGACACGAGAAAAAGTCAGAAAAATGATTTTGAGATCAAACCAGAACGATCGCTGCTGCAGATACTCTACATCGAGTTTCACTTTTTCAGGAATGGCGAGCTCGTCGCGCCCACTAATCTGCGCCCACCCGGTCAGGCCCGGCGTTATCTTCTGGACACCGGCTTCAGAACGCAGCGCAATCAAATCGCCCTGGTTAAACAGGGCTGGTCGAGGACCAACCACACTCATATCGCCCACCAGGATACTCCACAGTTGCAGCAACTCATCAAGGCTTGTTTTACGCAGAAACTTTCCGAAAGAAGTGACGTAGGCGTCCGGGTCTGATAACAGGTGTGTCGAAACTGTAGGGGTACCTATCTTCATAGTTCTAAACTTCGGCATTCTAAATATTCTGTTATCGGTGCCAACCCTATCGGACCAGTAAATCGCCGGGCCCGGTGACGTCAAACGAATAGCCATCGCTATCAGCGCAAAGGGCGGTGCGAAAATCAGCAGCATGATCACAGCGAATGTGATATCGAAGAGACGTTTGAGCCTCAATTGGCTGACCATTGTTGCGGACCCATCATTAGAAACATCTCTATGGAAATACTGTCACCACCGGCAAACACCGCCTTGCCTGGCACAAGGGGAAGCGTTCACCAAATGCACACCTGCCGCGGACCTGCAGGAACCTGCATAAAACGGCATGGTTCAGTAAGTCGACCAAACAAATACTGGAATATTGGGCGTTGAAACATGGCCAACGTTTAGTTTACTAATTACCAGATATATCGAGTAATTCTACTCAAAATGCAGCAGAGATCAACCAATTACACTTGCTGGATTGCACATGTAAGCGTTATTTTCCCGGATAGGGTACGAAAGAGGCAGAACGACTCGCTATCGTACCCCTTGCCATTGGCGAAATCGGTTTGCAGATCGAAGTATGTCCAGCATTGGGAAAGACTTTGCGATGGCTCTCACTCTTTAACTGTGTAGCTAATGAAGCTATAAGCTTGCCAAATGCCCAGCTCCATGATCAATCATTGCAAATGCGATAGACCACGGCAGACTGTTATTGCCTTAATAATAGTCGCGGCACTATTTTTTTGCGGATGTGATAATAAGGGAGATTCTGTGTCGGCACCCCTTGGCGTGGATGCACCGGCAATATCCTGGACCCCAATTGCCACAGGCCTACCTGGCGCACCGATTTTGGATCTGGCTATGAATCCTTCAAACACTGCCAACTTTTTTGCCGCATCCCCGGGTGGGCTCTACCAGACAACTGACAGCGGATTATCATGGTCGCCGGTTATCGCCGAGGAAATGATCGTAAAAGCTGATGCCGTGGCCATTGCTCCCGGAATACCGTCTACGATATATATAGCAAAATCGGGAATCGGCGTTTCCAGGAGTATAGATAATGGGGCAACCTGGTTATCAGTGAATAACGGACTCACAGACACAAATGTACGCCTCTTGACTATCGACCCGACAACACCTTCGATTATTTACGCTGGAACAGGTAAAAGCATCTATAAAAGTATTGATAGTGCAGGAGCGTGGACCGAATTACTTCTACCGAATACCAACACTGAAATCAACGCGATCACGATTGATCCGGCAGACACCGATATTATCTATGTTGCAACAGGTGGAGCCGGAGTTCTAAAAAGTCCGGACGGTGGCACATCATGGTCTACTCTTTTAACGGAACTCACCAATACCTATATTCTCTCAATCGCTGTCGATTCCACCACTCCCGGCATAGTTTACGCAGGCACCAGTGGTGATGGTATATTCAAAAGTGTTGACGGCGGCACGTCGTGGGTTTCTATTGGCCCTTTCGGAACTCAATACATCACGACCATAAAAATTGATCCAACGACTCCGACAACCCTCTATGCCGGTGGATCAATGATTTTTCCCCAAGGGGTCTACAAAAGCGTGAATAGCGGTGCAAACTGGGACAATGTAGTACTTGATTTCATGTCCGTCTTTAGTTTAGCAGTTGACCCGGTAACGCCCACGACAATTATTGCGGGTGGCCAGGGGGAACTCACATCAGGCATTGTAAGTCTCCCCGCCATGGGTGGTGTGTATCTAAGCACAGATGGAGGCACAACCTGGACCGATCGAAATAACGGCATGACGAATGTCGATGTCAAAAGTCTGTTAATCAACCCAACTGACACTTCCATCATCTATGCTGCTACGGACAGGCAGTATCTTGGCTTGCACATTAGCATAAACGGCGGAATGTCCTGGACTGGTCGCGAGATGACTTCTCCTTTAGATATTAAGGATTTCGCAACAAATCCATTGACGCCATATATTACCTATGCGGTTGGAACAAGAAGAAGCTCGCAGGTCTTCGAGATCATAGACCAGAACCTTGTTCCAATCGGCTTTAATAACGAGCAGACCGCCGTAAATGCAATAGTATCAGCAGCCCCCTCCCAGTCCAGCGTAGAAATCTATATCGGGACTGATTCAGGTGTGTACAAGAGCACAGACTTCGCTCTAAATTGGACACAAGTAAATGCAGGATTGGCCAACACAATGATCCACACCCTGGCTGTGGACCCTGTAACACAGACAACACTCTACGCGGGCACAGATGATGGTGTTTTCAAGAGCACCGATAGCGGCTCATTGTGGCAACGAAAAAGTTCGGGACTGACCACACTCGCCATCGACACGCTTGCGGTCGATCCGTCAGATCCTGATATTCTTTACGCCGGAACAAGCAACGGCATATTTCAAACCAAAAACGCAGCACAGTCATGGGCACCAACAAACTCGGGACTGACGAACACCAATATTCAATGCCTTGCCATCGATCCGACACAGACCGAAATTGTTTATACCGGGACAGCAGACGGATTTTTTCGGAGCGTGAACCAGGGTCAGAGCTGGACAGGGGAAAATGACGGTCTGTACGTAAAAGATGTTGAAAGCATTGCCATTGACCCTGACTCTCCCGCCACTATCTATATTGGAACAACACAAGGCGGCATCTTCAAGACACAACAGAGCAACCCTTAAGGCAGGTCTTCCGGTTCGAGCACGAACGCTCGCGGAGAGTACCCGAAATCATGGCTGGCATCCTTATGTGTAAAAATCATGTTCCGGTTCATTCTCTCCGCAATTGCTACAGTGACCCCACTGAATCGAGGGAAAATATGCAAAAAGCAAACCACGATCCTGAAGGCAGCCAGTGGTAACCGCACAAACTTTGGCTGCCTGCCCATTGCAATAAACACGCGTGACAGCATTTCCCGATAGGGTAAAATCTCCGCACCAGAAATGTTATAAAACTTATTGCGGATGGCTGAGGCGCTGAGGGCAAGCCTGCATGCCTCTGCCACATCACTTGCATGCACAGGCTGTCGCAAACCCTGTGCTTTTCCAAAGACAGGCAACATACCAAAGCGATCTATGAGGCGTGATACTTCAGAAATATTCTTATCTGCCCCGCAGCCGTAAATTAGTGTTGGTCGTAAAATAACCCATTCGATATTGGATTTACCGGCCCAGTCGATAAGCTTGTTTTCGGCTTCAATCAAGCGCCTGGCAAGAAGGCGCTCTGACATATCAGAAGATGAAGCCTTGGTTAATCGACTGGTCGAACTTATTGCTACCACACGGCGAGCCCCAAATCGAACAAGCATAGAAAAGTAATCCGGCAGAACCCAGATTGGGGTAAAGCATAGCCAGTGCTCTATAGTTTGAATATCATCGTCGCGTAGTACCGGTTCCTGACAGCCATCGCTCAGATTAAGCGTGCGCCAACGGACCGCGCAATTATTATCAGATTTTTCATGAGCATGTTTTTTCTGTCTTGTAAAAGCTACAATACGGCGATCGCCGCCGTCTGACACATTACGCAGAAAACACCGCCCTATCAGTCCTGTCGCACCAAGTACACCCGTAACTTGACTATCCACGTTTCCGACTACTCGTCCCATGTGCACGACTCCCGAAAAGGTAAGCGGTCTTCAAACCAAAACGTAACCATACACAAGCGCTTACCAGCCACAGCAACGCCACCGGGTACTGATGCCTAAAATACTTGTAATAGAATCGCACCATACCTTTGTGTTTATTCCACTCCACGAATATCGGCCTGGATTCACTGCATGTACCTTTGTAGTGTGTCACGCGCGCGGATGGAGAAAATAATATGCCCCATCCTTTATTTCGAAAGCGCATGCACCAGTCCAAGTCCTCACAATGCATAAAATACCCTTCATCCAGTAGCCCTACATCTTCCATGGCTGACCGTCTAACCATCATGCAGGCTCCTGATATAGCTTCGACCATCACCACTTTCTCCGGAAGGCTTTCATCATTCAACCTGAAATCTGAAAAATATGAGCCCTTCCATGCTTTTAATCTTGACAAACCTGTCACATACATCAATGCCCGCATGGGTGTTGGTATGGCCCTTCTGCAACCGGCCTGTTCTGTTGCGTCAGGGTTTAAAATCAATCCACCAACCATACCAATACTGGGTGACTCATCGAAAGCTTCCATCATAATCAACAACGCTTCTTGATGAACGATGCAATCCGGGTTAAGAAACAGTAAATACTCTCCCACCGCACATCGAACACCAATATTACACGCGGCGGAAAACCCGAGATTGGTATCATTTTTTATTACCGACACCTTATCATTACCGGATATGCTCGACGTAAGGCAATCGAGGCTACTATCGGAGGAGGCATTGTCTACAACAATAATCTGAACTTGATTGCCCGTGGAAATAATAGACGCCACACAGTCAGCGAGAATTCCCCCGGCGTTATAATTGACTATCACAATAGACAGTATACCGTTCACAAGCTGGGGTTCTCCCGAAGATCGATCCTGTTTAGCGGATTCTCCATATAGCCCGGAAACCTCGCTGATACCGGATTTACAACCGATCACTATCAAGCAACCGCTTGAATAACACAGTTGTTTTTCCTGCCGCTCTAGACCAGGAAAATCGTTTCGCATTAAGATAGCCCTTCGCTATAAGGCTATCGCGCAATTCCGGGGCATCGATCAGCTGCCTTATATGACCCGCCAGATCATCAGGCCGATCATGTTTAAAATGAAGTGCTGTGTCACCTGCTATTTCCATTAACACGTCTGCATCGCTGATAATAACCGGGCACCCGTGAGCCATCGCTTCAATTACTGGCAGACCGAACCCTTCATAAGTAGACGCCTGAATCGTACAAACAGCCCCTCTGTATAAAACGCTTAGGCACTCGTCATCAACATCCGAAAGCATCTCTATGGGGAACGTAAATCTTTCAGCTTCAGAAAGATAGTCGGACAATTCGCCAAACAAGTCACTTCCGACAACCTTAAGTCCGCAACCTGGTCCTGCTTCATTCAGCATTGCCATCGCTTCGACAATAACTTTAATGTTCTTATTTGGAGTCAAATTTCCTACTACAAGACAAAATTGTTCCTTGGCTTTTGCTTCGAAAGGCAACAGTTGCCGGGAGGCAACAGCCTTACCATAAACAGATCCCAAATAGATCCGCTCGACTTTCCGCGAAATCCATGGGTAGTACAAACACAGATCGCGGCTGGTGGTATCCGATACGGTTATAATAGCAGTACTGCGGTGTAGGCTTAGTGGAACCATGATACTCCAGTATATTCGCTGCCACCGACGCACAAATGCCGGGTACTTTTTGAAATAGAGATCGTGGATTGTCACTACCCTTATATACCCCCCCCACAACGGAGCGACGAAACCGGGGGAAAACAGCAGGTCCACATGATATTTTCTTGCTATGGAGGGGAGAAACAACTGCTCATAGATCACACGACAAAGAAGATTTCTGAATTTTCCTGTCTCGTGAATCTTTAGACGTGAAAACCTGGGATCATCTTTGGGGAAAGCCCCTTTCTGCGCAAAAATATGCCAGTCAAAATCATTCGACTCGGCGAATTCCGCTAGCAGCTCAAGCACATAACGAACAGTGCCACCGATGTAGCCAGGGCGCACATACAGAAAGTTGACTGCACATATAGGCTTTTCCTCAGGCTCGCTCACAGCGGTACAGACGCATACTTCTCAGCCGAATAGACGAAAGGCGTTCCATTCAGTATTCCATTGCAAATAATATCCAATCCATGTGACGCACCCGGCCGTAGCGCTTGCAGGCCGAGTATCCCAATACGATACATGGGCCAGCCTTTGGTCGGACACATGAATTCGAGAGGAATCATACGCCTGAAAAAGAAATGATACGCATACTTTCTAGCACGCTTCACTTTAGCAGCAGACAATCTCTCTTCCAAAGGAAGCCCATCCAACAACTCAAAGTAATGGTTTTCGTCATTTGAATCCAGGGAAATACCTTTCCCTCGTATCCAGGCCTCACCGGCTACTATAACAGGAATCCCCATGCTACTGAGTTCGACCCCTGTTTTTGTACCGTAAATCAGAACGGAATCACATAGAGCCATAACAGCATACGTGCTTAAACTACTTTCTGGCTCAATTATATATATATTACCAGACGAACGTGGGAACGCTCTGTGAATCTCGTCTGCCATGCATTGCCGTGACGGTACAGTCCCGTATATTTCTGCCGGGTGTATACGAATGAGCAGTTGTATATCAGGCCGCTTAATAAAATAGCTGATTGTTTTTAACAACCAATCAAGCATGTTTGGAAACGCATTTGCAGGATAGTGGAGCTGGGCATCCCAATAAACGTTGGTCAGCAAACCTATACATGGCCGAGATAGATCCACACCTAGTTCCCGCGCGATCTCATCACCACCAAATTTAGAAGCATGTTGAAATGATATCCAGTCACGGTTTCCTTGCCACCGGGATTTCAGATAGTCGGCTATCTGCTGGTCGCGTTCGTCATCCCAGGAGATATCCTGCCACTGATCGTTAGACTCTGACATCAGAGCATGATGATAGGTAGTATTATGGCTGAATATAAAGCATCGCTTCCGATAGGCGGGGTGCCAGGTCACAACTCTAATACCCATACTGCGAGCCACCTCTGCCACAATTCCCTGGGGAACATAAATCCCATGGTGCAGTACTACACAGTCATAGCCAGCACCGGTCAGGAGGTTCCGAACCGCATACAGTGTCAGCAGGGCTGCTTCAAGATAGCGTCGAGCTACCGCTCCGCAAGCAGAGTCCGACTCCAGATCACCCCTGGCAAAAAAACGTAGCGCTCCTGCCAGCGCATGCTCTCCTACCGGGATACCGTCTATTGTTAGCGACGCCAACTCCTTTACATCGGCATTTCCGGCAATTTCCCTGGCACGCCGGCGACTCTCACTATCCAGGTAGGTAGAATACGAATGGGTCACCAATCCTGGCGAATCCAGCATGGCTTTGGCCGGAGAAAAGCAGTGCCGACAACGCACCTCACCCGGACCTGTTCTGGCAAATTTCTCGATATCCGCATGCCAGCGAACTTCACATGACATGCAGGCAGGCAGCACTCCATCGCAGAGCAAGAACTCTGCTTCTACGTGCCTGAGCGTTAGCGCTACGCCCAGCATACTTTCAATCGTGGCCGATGGGAGATGACCTCCTATACTCGTTGCAATCAGAAATTTTTTTTCTCCGATACGAGCCTGCTGTAAATCCCTTTGCCATTCCGGTGACTCTGTGCCAATCAAATGCGACCAATCTACGTGGCCACCGTGACGCGCGCGCCACCCGATATATGCCATATGCAACGGCTCTAACCAGCGGCACCCCTCTAACATCCCCTTTAGACGGTTTTTAATCATACAGAACAACTGATTTCCGGTTAGTTAAAGCGGGTCATATACATAAAGCTCCTAGCTAACCCCTTGGCTCATCGTTACCTTTATAAGGTTTGCCAAACTCTGTGCATCCAGGTTGTGAGCTTTTAACACTTCTTCATTGGTACCACATACAGGGACTTCTTCTATACCAAGTTGCCGAACTACCAGGCCATTTATGCCACCGGCCCGTGCCAGAGCTGAAACAATGACATCTCCCTGACCACCGACACGATAGTGGTTATCAAGCGTAAACAGCGCCTTGCATTCACGAAGCTGTTCCAATAACCAGCTGTCGTCAATTTTATTCAGCCAGGGAAGATTAATCACTTTAACACCTACATCTGATTCGGCCAATATTTCAGCGGCCCTGTATGCTTCTCCTAACATTACAGGGCCAGAGGATATCAAAATCACATCATTGCCCTCAGTTAACACCGCTCCACGACCTTCAGCGACTTTATAATCGCCTGGCAATGTAAACGGAATCTTCCAGGGCAAAGAAACCAGGCGAATATACGAACTGTTAGCATTGCAGTTCACGCACCAGTCCATTATCTCATCGACTTCCTGTTCAGTGCATGGCTCGACCAGAGTTAAACCAGGAACGCCGGCCAACGTTGCAATATCGCGAACAGCCTGGTGTGAGTGTCCCGGCCCGCCGGGAAGGACTCCAGCCAGACTACCGACATAAATAATCTTGGAATATTCAGTAGCGTTATTATAGATCTGCTCATTAGGGCGCGCCGAAAGAAAACATGCGAAAGAGTGCACCACAGGGAGCAATCCCTTTAGCGCCATTCCACCGGCCTGAGAAACCATATCCTGTTCAGCGATACCGCACTCAATAAAACGTTTGGGAAACTTTTCTCGGAACGGTATGAGGCCGGTGTCTAACACCAGATCGGCATCTAATGCCACTAATTCAGGATGTGCACCAGCTTGCGTTACCAGCGCTCTGGAATAGGCTTTAATTAGATACTGAGCATCATCACACTGCGATGTACCACCGGCTTTCTCCACAACATCCAGGCTGATTCCCGGTTCCCCCAGGGACACCAACTGCGAATTGATAGTATCAATAAGCTCTTGCGCTGCGCGGACATATGACTCTGCATCGGGTGCACCACTATGGAACCTGTACATTTCGGCATCTGATTCCATGGCCGTGTGCTCCATAAACGACACACCGCGCCCCTTGACCGTATCCGCAATAATAATCCTGGGCTTGCCCGTAACCCCATTCAGACGCCGAAAAGTCCTCTCTAAAGCTGAGAGATCATGGCCATCGACACGTTCAACATGCCACCCAAAAGCGCTCAATTTGCCCTCCAAATCACCTAGATCGCTAACCTGTGATACGAAAGTGTCGGATTGTAATTTGTTATGGTCGACAATAACGGTTATTTCTTCGAACCTGCCATTGACCGCAGATACCAGAGACTCCCAAAACTGTCCTTCCTGTAACTCGCCATCCCCCGTCATAACAAAGACACGTCCTGACTGCCCCAGCAAACGATTTGCCGTAACCATACCCTTCGCTTTAGAGATTCCCATACCCAGTGAGCCGGTATTGGTTTCCATGCACTCTGTATGAATATCCGGGTGACCTGGTAAGCCACCTAAACGCCGCAACCGGTTTACGTAGTCATAACTCATAAGACCTGCACCGATTAATGCAGCATAGTATCCCGGCGCATCATGCCCTTTAGATGAAAAATAGACATCCTTGACCCGACCTTTCTTATTCCCGGCTCGCTCAAGTTCCTCTAAAAGCAACCAGGACACAATATCCATACTGCTGAAGCTACTTCCGATATGACCTGAACCCGCCACTGCGATCATATATAGGGCATTTAAACGCGCCATATTTGCAAATACTGCTACAGATACGGACCTCTCTATATCAAGTGCCAATACCCGCTTAAACTCATCGGCCGGAACTAGATACAGTTGCCCTTCCACTGAAGTGCCAATCTGATCACCCATTAATAAGCTCCCATAACATTATTCGTTTAATTCAGGTTTATCGACATCCATAACTCGAACCGAGTTTGACGCCTGTAAGGACCGCAGCTGTTACGTGATTCAGGATCAGGTTGCTGCCACATTGGCATGCACGATATAAAAACCGGGAAACGATCACATTCGCTGGTAAAAGTAACCGCACTGTTTGCCCCAGGCATTAAGGGGCGGATAACTCACAGAAGCTGTAGACTCGATCACAGAAACGTTCGGCATATATACTCAATTCGCTTCATATGATTTTATAGAGACCGATGGCAAAACAGCATCTCCAGCCTCGATCAGAAATTCTGCGCGCCACCAATCTTCCACCGTATTAATATCGAATCCCTCAAGACCTGAGGTTTCAAAAGGAATAAGAACCGTTCCGGCAATCGTTCGTCCTTCTCTCAGCACACGAGTCCATGCAATCTCCAGACTCGCATTTTGCACATATACGGTAGGCAATGCGTCATACTGGCTGGAATGCCAGGGTACCGTCTCAGATCCCAACGGCAGTAACGGTGTCATTCTTTTACCATTGACCACCCACATTTTCCCAGGGTGTTGTGTACATTTTTCAACCGCCCTCAGTGAATCAACGCCCTGCTCATTTGAAAACGCCTTCCAGGCCGCCTGAATCGTCTCCGCCTGCCGGAACGGGCTTGTCGGTCGCAATATACTGAAACAGTCGAATTCCCGGCCCTCGTTCGATAAATATTTAAGCGTACACTCCACCCATTCAATATCGGGAGACTGAGAGCCAGCGAATTCCCCGGGTCGAAGGAAGGGAACCTCTGCGCCGTAATATCTCCCGATACTCGCGTAATCCTCGGCATCCGTGGAAAGTATAATGGCATCAAATACACCGCTGGCCCGGGCAGCAGCTATGGTATATGCCATCAGCGGGTGCCCCGCAAGACGGCGGACATTCTTGCCAGCCACTCGTTTTGAGCCGGACCTCGCAGGTATCAAAGCAACCACACGAGGTTTATCAGCCTTCATCTGCACTCTACTTTATAAGCGACCACGGTCAACATTAAGGTATATATCCTTCAATTCACTATAGACGTCCAAAGCCTCTGTTCCTGGCTCACGACTACCATTTCCAGACATGCCATAACCACCAAAAGGCATATGAGGTTCGCTGCCATAGGTTCCCGCATTAACTACCGCAACACCCGCGCGAACTTTTTGAACAAAATGAGAGGCCCTGTCAAAATTTTTCGTGTGGATACAGGCAGTCAGTCCATAGGGAGAATCATTTGCCAGGTTTAACGCATCTTCAAAGCCGTCAACCCTGTACAACTGTGCAATAGGTCCAAACAACTCTGCCCTGGAAATCTCCAGTTCCCGTCCAATATTGTCAATAACTGTTGGCGCCATATAATAGCCACTCGCATACTCCTCCTCACTCAGGCGCCTTCCCCCGATCAACACATTCGCACCTTGTAGTTTCGCCGTCTCAATGGCAGCAAGCATTGAGTCTAGTTGGCGCCGGTTTATCACCGGCCCCAGATCATCTTCATCGGCAGGTCCCAGTCGAAGCCTGCTAACCGCTTTGACAAGCATTTGCCGGAATCGATCATAAATACCGTCGAACACGATTATGCGACTGCCGGCAGCACATCGTTGTCCGGCATTGCTGAATGCCGAAAGGCAGACCCACTTAACGGCGTGCTCCAGGTCAGCATCGTCGCAAACCACCAAAGGATTTTTACCACCAAGTTCTAAAGAGATTCTGGCGAGCCTCGCACTACCTGTCTTGGCAATCCAGCGACCGATCTCTGTGGAACCCGTAAAACTCACTATATCGACATCAGCGCTCTCAACGATAGGAGCACCGGCCTCTATCCCCAGGCCCTGTACTACATTACAGACACCTTTGGGTAAACCGGCTTCGTGGAGTATCTTCGCAAAAACCCAGCCAACTGCGGGCGCGTCTTCCGGCACCTTTAACACTACGCTGTTACCGCAAATTAAAGCCGGAAAAACCTTCCAGGCCACATTCGCAATCGGAGTATTTGCTGCCACAATTAATCCCGCCACCCCGCAAGGCTGGCGCACTGTCATCGCGTACTTATCGACTTGACCGCTTGTCGTAGTTCTACCATAAAGGCGCTGCCCCTCTCCTGCAAAGAAACGCCCCAGGGAAATTGCACCACCGGTCTCACCATAGGCCTCCTGATAAGACTTGCCCGTTTCCTTTGCTACAATTTTAGCAATGGTTGCTTGTTGCTCTTCCATCCGATTACATATCTGGTGTAGTAGATATCCACGCTGTACCGGCGGAACCTCAGCCCACTCTGTCTGCGAGGCTTTTGCTGCTTTAATTGCATTCAGGACATCTACTGAAGTCGATCGAGTGATCCTGGATATCACCTCACCACTATGCGGTGAGCATTTATCTATGGTATTCCCGCTTTCTGAAAATACCTCTACTCCCGCAATCCAATTGGGAATAACTTCAGGGAATAGCCTCATGTGTACCATTGTCCTCTTTACCAAGCTGTCCAGCCACCATCCAGAACAAGATCGGCACCCGTCATATAAGAAGACGCTTCAGATAGTAGAAATATCGCCGCACCGTTATATTCAGACTCATTCGCCATACGAGCCAGGGGAACACGAGCTTGATAGCCCTCTAAAAACTCCTCGTCCTGATGATTAAAAACACCACCCAGAATCAAAGTGTTCACGCGAACATTCTCTCTCCCCCAGTATGTCGATAAGTAGCGAGTTAGATTTAAAAGGGAAGACTTGGATGCAGAATATGCCACAGGCTTAAAGAACTGCTCGCCTGCGTTGCGCCGGTATTCGTACAATGCCTGGTTCGGGGAAACCACGCCGTAAATAGAGCTAATATTGATAATTGAGCCTCGTGCTTCTTTCGCCATTGCCCCACCAATAACCTGACAGAGCAAAAATACCCCTTTGGAATTCACCTCCATCACTTTATCCCAGGACGACTCAGGAAACGTTTCGAAAGGCCCGTTTTCCTCTGCCGAGGCATTAGGCGGTGAATCTAATGCTGCATTATTCACCAGTCCGTGCGGAGTCCCCCACGTATCCGTGATTTCTGACAAGGCATTCTTAATAGACACACGTGAGGTAATATCGCACTTCAAGAACATCAGCTCTGAAGCTTGAGCATCATCTCCGTAAGCTGACTTGATTGTATCCGTATTGACTGCAATATCCAGAATTGCAACGCGCGCGCCTGCGGATCGAATGGCGCCGACAAACTGGACTCCAAGCTGTCCCAGCCCTCCGGTCACGACAACAACCTTGCCGTCCAGTCTGAATAACTCAACACCCATCAATGGAATACCACCCTGAATCTAACTTCTAGCCACAAGTTTTTATTCTGTAAACGAGGTCACAAATTTCCCGCACCGCACCATACCCACCCGGGCGTCGGGTTCGGTAACGAGCTACGTCAAGGACTTCAGGGTAAGCATCGCTTACTGCCACCGACAGAACACCCGATGTAAGACAAGGCAGGTCATTAATGTCGTTACCAACATACATTGCCTGCTCAGGAGCAAGCGCATGCTGCGCCAATAACTCATTTAGCGTGGCAAGCTTATCTGCGCATCCGTGGTAGCAATCGGCCCCGAGTTTTTCCGCCCTTCTGGCGACAACGGGGTTAGTCTCCGTAGAGACAATGCAGTACGCAACGCCTGCTTCATCGAGCTTGCGTAATCCCAAACCATCGCTACGAGAACAACGTACACTTTCGCTACCATCTTCATTTACAAGAACCAGGTTATCCGTAAATACACCGTCAAAATCGAACGCCACCAGGCGAACTGCGCTGATTTCGTTGACTAATTCAGCATCCAGTACAGGAAAAAAGTCTTCCTTCATGATTTCATACGTCGGAAAGATCAGTGAAGGAAACAGCCTCCTCCTCAGCCATATTTCGATTGAGTTGCTTGCCGACTATATTATAAATTTCATACGGGGGAAGACCATCATTAGGGGACCTTATTGCCAAATCAGACTCGCTCAGCACATGTCCTTCCGGAAGATCTCGCGCCACAACAAGTTTCTTGGCCATCTTATAGAGTGGCTTCTCTTCACTTGCATACTTTCGTTTCACACCATCGCCAAGTGCAACTCGCGCGCGCCGGAGATCTCTAACCAACTTTTCCATACCAGAGTGTTCAAGAGAAAACGCATGGTCCGTGCCTTTCATGGCACGATTAAGTGTAAAGTGCTTTTCAATAATCCGTGCGCCTAAAATAAAGGCAGCCAAGCCCATCGCAATTCCACTGTCATGCGATGACAACCCAACGGTGGCATCGTCGAACTCATCCCGGAATGCCGATATGACACGGAGATTGACCTCTTCCCAGCTAGGGGGATAACCTGCCGTACACTGTAAAATCGCTACCTGGTCCGTATGATCGCGAGCGACCCGATAAGCGCGGCAAACTTCATCCATCGTTCCGCCACCGGTACTCATAATGAGTGGTTTCCCAAAACTTGCAACATGCTTGATCAAGGGAGTATTGGTAAGGTCGCCAGATGCTATCTTATAGATCGGCATGTCGAGCGATTCCAGAAAGTCTGCGCTTTGCACATCAAACGGTGTGGCGAAAAATGTTATCCCCAGATCCTGGGCATACTCCTGAAGCTCAAGGTACTGCTCACGCCCGAACTCAAGAAACTCCCTGTGCTCGCCATAAGTTTCTCCGAAAGCGTTATAGCTATTGTACCGGCTTTTGTACATTTCCCGGGTAAACAGCGAACTGTTGTTGCGCTTCTGCAGCTTTACCGCATTAGCACCACTGGCTTTCGCGACTTTAAACAGTTCTTTGCACTGCTCGACATCACCTTGATGATTATGCCCGATTTCAGCTATCACCCAGCATTCACTATCGTCGTTAATGGAAACACCATCAACAATCATTTCACGTTTCATATGTCAACTTCCCTTCAAAATACGCTATTCTTAGCCAGACATTTCCGGCTGACTTCAGCGCTGATAAACACAATGAGCAAATAGCGGCCGGCGTTCACGCACTGAGCATATTTGATTTTTTATGCCCGAAAATTTATGCCCACAATCTGCAAGCAATGAATGAACCTCATTGAACAACGCTTGATCTTCATACATCGGTACAAAAGACATTTCAATAATAACTGCTTTAGCGCGTGAAAATGTTTCGTAGCCACCGCGAATTATTGCATCTTCAACGCCTTGCGCATCAATTTTAATTAAAACATCGTCTCCAATATCTCTATCACGTAACACGTCGTCCAGTTTACGGATTTCAACCTCAATCGGCGTGGTCTCCTGAAGTTCAGGGAATTGCGATCTCATTAAGTCGGACATAGGCAAAATAGAAGACGACGCATCGTGCTTATTCACAGTGAACGAGGTCGAACCATTCCGATCACCCAAGGCCACCGGAAAGAGGTCAAAACCCATACTTTCAAGGTGAGCCCCATGTCTTTCCAGGGGTTCAAAAGCCAACACGTGCGCGATATCTAAATAGCCGCGCAAGAAGCTCCCGAACTCTCCATTATTACAACCAATATCAATCAGTGTCTGGAAATCATAGTCGATGTTCAGCCACTTGAATTCGAGCGAACCTTCAAATGATTGTGTCCTGGGTTTTGGAACGGCACGAGTTATCATATGGTCCCTCCCTGCTCCGTATTGAGCCTGAGACTGCCTAGCTTCACATCATAAGCCCCGACAATCGTATCATTGTAAATTCTTTGCTTAACCCAGTCGACATAGGCACGCACACCAGCTTGCAACGACCAGGCCGGTGAGTATAACGGTAACGATTGTAAACACGAAATATCGGCAACAAGATCTCGAGGGTCACCATGTCGGACTTGCCCTGTAAAATAGAAGTCAGTGCCCCCTCCCTGCTCCAGGAGCAGAAGTTTCACCATCTCGCTTATTGTAGTAGCCGTCCCCGTTCCACCATTTACTATCGTAGGAACATCGTTGCCGGCATGTGCTAAGGCAATCAATAGATTGGCTGCATCTTTCACGTACAGGAAGTCCCTCGTCTCTTCTCCATTACCACCCAGCTCAAGCGGTTGTTCTCCATTATTCACACGACGCAAAACATCCCACAGCAGCTGTTTCGACTGGCCAGGACCATAAAGGGAGAAATATCTAACGATCTTATGTTGCAAACCGTAAATTGCGCCTGCTCCGAGTATAAGTTGCTCCGACATATGTTTATGCAATCCGTAAACGGATATAGGATTGGTGGCGGCCGAAATTGGGATCGCTTCGCGCCACTCACAACCGTACACCGCCGCACTCGAAATATAAATCAATGTACAGCCAGATGCGTACTGTCGGATAAAATCAGCAACAGCTGCGGTTGAACCGACGGTGAGTGCCAGTTCCGCATAGGGATTTGAAGCAGCCTGTCTTACCGAAGACGCACCTGCCGCATGAATCAAAAGGTCTGGAGCGCCGTAGCCATCAAAGGCGCTGGTTAGAAGCATGGGGGAAATATCTCCATGGAACATATGTTCCATACCCCACTTCGTATGCTCGCCCGCCGGCAATGTCGCGTGCCCCAGACCCACGACACACCAGCCCGCTTTGTGAAAAGCGCGCGTTGTGTAACGACCCAGAAATCCTTCTGCACCGGTAACGAAAACCGTTTTCTGTTTTTTGTGCATTTGAATATCGACACCTCTTATCGTAGATATTTCCATGATTTAGCTCAGCCTGCATACATCTTTATGCAGGCATCCACACCGGGCCTGTTCCGTACTTTTTATTAATTACTGTTTTTTTCCAATCTCGATTGTTCTAGTGTAGCTAAATATTCACCAAAGCTATCGACAAGTTTCTGCCCATAACTGTCAAAATTAGCTGCTATCGGCCTATCGTCCGGCGGTAACAGTTTGGCCAGTCGTCTCAATATACGTTCATATTCTTTCTTATGCTTACGCTCCACAGTAAATATTGGCTTTCGCTCGTTCCCCAATCGCTTTAGTGAAGCCAAATATTCATTAAAGCTATCGACAAGTTTCTGGGCGTAGCTATTAAAATTCTCTGCTATCGGCCTGTTGTCCGGCGGTAACAGTTTGGCCAGTCGTCTCAATATACGTTCATATTCTTTTTTATCCTTACGTTCTACAGCAAGCATACGATTTCGCTCGCTTTCAAGCAGCTCTGTGATATGCAATTCCCGGTATAGACGTCCAATCAATATGTGCAAGAGTTCCCGATCATTAACAGAATCCTGATGACTAAGGTCATCCTCTGTACGTTCGGCTGACAGCGCATCGATTAAACGCCGCTCACCACCGCTACCTTTGCGCGTAAGGAATAAATTGCCCCCCATTGCATCCAGAATCTGGTCCGCATTCGAAATACCTTTCTCCGAATACCCGCCGTCAAGTCCGGTTCTCAATATAAAGCCATCTTCCAGCTTCTCCAAAAGCCAATCAATCAGTTTTCCCAGACGATCTCCCTCCAGGTTTTTGGAGGTTACCTCAAATTGAATGACTATATCGGGCGATCGTTTTATTATTCCAGCCGCCCCTGTAAGAACATCCAGTTCGGCTCCTTCCACATCAATTTTTATCTGATCGATTGGACCATCTTGTAATAAAGCATGATGATCAAGTGGAATACACTCTACGCTGATAACCTCTCTGACTACAGAGCGACTGGTATCGTGTAGTCCGCTAAATGATGGCTCAACGGTCAAGTTAAAATCAGCCTTTTCAATATCAGCAGCGATACAGGAATCGGACACAGAAACCACGTCCTCAAGATTATTGCTCTTTATATTCTGCTGAAGTAACTCAAACGACTCAGGAACCGGCTCAAATGCATATACCCGCCCACCGGCTCCGACCAGCCTGGCCGCAGAAATTGAATAGAGACCAAAATTAGCTCCGATATCAACAACCCGCGCCCCGGTTCGAATCATGCGGCAAAAAACGTTTAAATCATGCGATTCCTGTAAATAGCCATAATATATAAAGGCGCCAAAATGATCGGACAGGTCCACCCTAAAAGAAACACCGGATCGCAGTCTTACTACACCATGGTCCGAATCACCTGTTTTAGAGGCGCGCATAAGAAATGAGCGCGTTATGCTTGCAAAGTTGGCGGCTACAAAATCAAATTTTCCAAATTCTGATAACGCTGCAACTAATTTCGACAGCTCGGCATCCCGGGATTCATCTAAAAAAACCTCAAAAGGAACGAAGGCTCCACTCGCATTATCGGTATATAAGTTGCTGTTCATTTCGCTCGCTGAAACTTACCTTGTGTAATTCAAATCTTACGGATAGCAAACCCGACGCCATATCCAACATCACTGTATGTCCACGCGCTGAAACGTCTGTCTTCCACCACTTGTCGTCGCCATACCTCACCAAGGCCCAGAAGTTTCGGGTGGCACACATCGTCAAAAATAACCACCCCTCCGATCGACACCCTGGGTAAAACATCAGCAAGATCCTGCGCCGCTCCAACATTTGTATGGTCACCATCAACAGTAATCATGTCAAAAGTCACATCGGGGTTACTCTGGAAATAGGCAGGTAGTGTCTGATGGGAATTTCCGTTTATAAACTCCACTTTACCCTTGTGACCAACACGCTTTAGCTCCTCGCGTACAAATTCCGGCCCTGGGTTGTCCATACCCGCATAATTTTCAACCCACATATCAAAAAGAGCCAATTCACAGTCAAGCGCCCTACTGACTACCGCACATGCACTGCGTCCACGGCGCACGCCAATTTCAAGGTAACGCTTCGGCTTAATCATATCCGTCAGTCCCAACACGGTCGTTACAATATCAGCATACCCCCAAGCCTCACCAAACCGTCGTTTACCTTCCAGATAATACCGACTCATATAATCTGAATAGTCATCGGGTGTCAGTACCGAAAGCAATTCGACCGCACGATTAACATACTTACTGGATGACATGATATTCCGGCCTATTGCTTGAGCACCTATCATTGGTCCCGGATACCAGTCGAGCATATCCCGTGGCTTTTCGAAACAAACAGTAGAAACGGCATTTGTCAGCTCAAAATATTCGGGCTTCGGCAGTGGATAATCCGCAGGCAACGGACCCTTCGGATCAGCCAGTGGTGCGATTTTATTGTTAGTAGGACTGATTGCCGAGTGCAAATGCCTGGATAGTTTAAACATCTATATTTACTCTAATTAACCAATTGTTGCCCAATAACCCTACTACGGTTGGCGTAATCACCAAGCGGATCTAAAATACTAATCTGTGCGATTAAAATACTACTGTGTTTACAGCTGCTTAACAGGAACGGCAGGATTTCCCGCCGCGAGCACACCCGGAGGTAAAGACTTTGATACGACAGACCCTGCACCGACAATGGTCTCGTCACCAATTTCGACTCCTTTTAGTATCACTGAATTCAAGCCCAACCAGCAGCGCGCACCTATACGAACAGGGGCCGAAGCGATCTCATAAGGAATTTCCGCCTCAAGACCAAGCAAATGTCTGAAATGGGACACGCGCTCCTTGGCGTCCACTGGATGTGCATCATTATCAATGATGTTTACGTTGTGGGCAATCAGCGTATCATCGCCGATGCTTACCTCCCGCGTGGCATGAATCAGTGAGCAATCACCAAGGTAAACATGGCTTCCAATATTGATGACCCCCTGTGACTCCTGACGAATCAGCCCGCGCAATACTGTTGATTCTCCGACTGTTACACGATTCCTGTCAGGATTGTCGTTCAGCATTCTGGCGTTGAGGCCTAACAATACGCTTTCGCCTATTACCCCATTGGAAGAAAATTGTCGCCAGACATCCACCAGCAACTTTGCCTCTAGCTCGTCTCTCGTCAGGCGAACGGCTTCTTCGAGTGAACCGGGACACGGGAAGACACCACCGCTGACAAAAGCATGGTCAGTATTCCGCAACCGGCCTACTCGCGACTGTAGCCCGATATCCTGCTTTATGAGCCGCCTTTCCCCTTCCTCAAGGAGGCGCCTTGGTATCGATAAGAATTTTTCCAAAATCATGGCTGCATTCTGGTCGCGAGCGCCAGGAGGTCCACCTGCTCAGGCGATAGCGACTGCTTCGCAGCACTACGGTATACCGCCTGAAACGTTTTTGCGGCGCGCTCCCAATCGTAGCGCCTCATTTCTTCTTTCGCTACCTGAGAAATTTTCGCAAGCTTGTCAGGCGACCTGACTGCCTCAGCCAATGTTAGTGCAATAGATTTAACATCCTCTCCATCGAACAACATACCTGCCGCACCAATGGTCTCCGGAATCGAAGATTGATGCGCACCGACAATCGGCAATCCACTCGCCAGTCCTTCCAATAAGGACTGAGACAACCCCTCAAACAATGAAGGAAACACCATCATGGCTGCCCGTTTATATATTACGGTGAGCACATCCCCTGGAACAGAACCTAAAAATCGCACCTGGTCACCAAGCCCCGCTTGTTTTACTTCGGCCTCCAGTGCATCGCAAACCGGCTTCAATACTCGCCCGGTACACACCAGGTTAACCCTGATCCCCATTTCATCACGAAGATAGCGAATTGCACGAATAAGCCGCAAATGATTCTTATGGGCAAACGTCATCGCCGAATATAGCCCGAAGCTATCCGACAGACGATACTCCTTAACAATTTCGGATTCTCTCTCCGCAGACACTTCGGCACGTGCATTTACTGATGAGCGGGGTATGACAGCAATACGCTCACTCGGAACACCGTACTGCTTCATAATATCGCGTTTAGTCCACCACGATCCACAAACGACAAATGCAGCGCCCAGACAGGCTGGGCCATAAATCTTGTCACGCCAACGCAGCACCTCTTTAGAAAAAAACTCCGGGTAATGGCGATGCTGCAGATCGTGAGGCTCGTATATATATGGCAAATTTGTTGGGAATGTCCCAGGCCAACCGAAATGCACCACATCAATATTATACTTACCAAGCAGCGCATCACACTTTGCTGCAGATGGCAAAGGCCTCTGCGCCTTGATATACCGGTAAAGCCAAACCAGATAGTCAAAAAGCAGTTTCGTAGGCCCCAGCCTACGGCGAACCTTTATCCATCTTTCTGAACTCACTGCGTTCGATACGGGCGCAGACATCGGATATGGCCAGTCGATCACCTCCGGTCCTTCCTGCATAATCTGCGTAAACGTATAAGAAAATGCGGGGAGTGAAATAAACTTGAGATCGATCTTATCACTGAGCGGCCCGATATGCTTTACAATGGACATCACCGACGATTCGGTTCCACCAGGGTTTAACGGATTAATTTGTCCATTAAGTGCGACAGTAACTGCAGCTCCCCTCATAATCTCTGTTCCTTGCTGTATAGGTGGTCCTTAAACACGACCTCTTTCAAACAGACTTGTCCCCTAAGCATTTTGAGCACAAACCTAGGCGTCGTGGATACCAAGCCGTTCTGCCGGATATATAAAAGGCGTCCCCTTTAGAATCCCATCGCATATTATATCGAGACCCGGGGATTGGCCCGGCAGAAACTCGTCGAGTTTTTCAATACCAACACTATAAAGCGTACCCTTCCCGTTTGGGATCATAAACGGAAGCGGAATCATTCGCCGGAAGAAGAAATGATAGGCAAACTTTCTAGCCCTTGTTGAAACCTGCTCATCCATACGCCGGCCAAATGGTAGTTGATCCAGTATCTCAAAATACGAATCTACCGAATAAGCATCATAAGTCAGCCCTTTATTGCGAATCCATGCCTCCCCGGCAACTATGGTAGGAATTCCTACACTTGTTAATTCTACGCCTGTTTTGGTTCCATAGATAATAACTGAATCACAGTACTCCATCGCAGCATAAGTACTCACCGAGCTTTCGGGCTCGATGATATGCACATTAGAGGGAATCACCGGAAAAGCTTTCCTGATTTCATCCATTAGAGGCTGCCTTGAACGACAGGTACCACGTAATTCCGCAGGATGGATTCGAATTAGCAGTTGAAGATCAGAACGCCTCTTAAAATAGCCAATCGTTTCCAACACCCATTCAATCATCCCTGAAAATACATTTGCGGGATAATGGAGCTGAGCATCCCATACGACATTTGTAAGAATTCCGATAACAGGTTTGGATAAATCCAGACCTGAATTTACAGCAAATGCCTTAAAATCACTATCCGGATGTTCCGGCTTTTCGTGAAAAGCAATCCAGTCGCGGGATCCATACCACCGACTTTTTAAATAGTCGGTAATTTGCTGCTCCTGCTCTCCCGTCCATACCATGTTTTCCCAGCATTCAGGAGATTCGTCTATTAGCGTATGATGATAGGTATCATGATGGCTAAACAAAAAAGTGTTCCTACGATAAGTTACAAACCAATTGACGACCCTCACACCCATTTTACGGCAAACTTCCCCGACAATTCCCTGGGGCACATAGAGGCCATGGTGGAATACCGCAACATCAAATTTATGTTTATCGATCAGTCGGCGGACTGCGAACAAAGACAGCATAGAAGCCTCAAGGTAACGGCGCGCCACTGTCTCCCCAAGTGGCTCATTTGATAAATCGCCTCGTGCAAAATAGCGAAGTGTACCGGCCCAGGCATGCTCACCAACAGCCAGGCCCTCATAGGTAAAATCAGGAAAATCTTCAAGTGAGATTTTCTCGGAAATCTGCAAAGCCGTCCTGCGCTCGGACTCTGTAGTATTTTTCCCTATAGTCTCGACTCCAAGCCCCAAAGGCAGCACCATAGACTCGCCGCGCCATATACAGCCGCTGCAAAGAGTATCCGGTATCTTTCGATCCGCTATCACTGCAGGGTCAGGCAAATCATTATGTTCCGCCTTAAGGCACCCCGGCAACACTCCATCACACAGCATGGTGTAAACTTGCGAGCCGCGCAACGTCAACACAACTGCTAACATGCTCTCCATAACACCAACCGGACCATGCCCACCAATATTTGTGGCAATCAAGACCTTGGGTCCACTGCCTGCACTTGATTTGGCAGCGTTCCAAAGCGCCGAATTTGTGCGAAGCAATTTCCGCCAATCCGGCATATTATCCGGAACAATAAGACGTGCAGCTCTGTTACTCACTTTCTTCCACCACATTCCCTATAAAACCAACGGCCCTCCAGGCACAACAAAAGCGGAAAATAGCTGCACTACCCATCTACCACCCATATGTCAGAACTCAAGGCTCCAGCCACTAGCTCAGACAGCTGCACCACACGCTAAGAAATATCCAGGCTGGTTTTCCGGTCCACAACATGATCTGTCGGCAAATCCATCATTTGCAGCCATAAAGGTGAATACTGGCGCAGATGGTAGGGCTTACCCCGAGACCTGACAGGGTCAAGCAAACTAACAAACCTGCTGGAAACTATATTGTGCCAATCTCTTGGCAACAATCCAAAAAACCGGTTTCGACCATTGATATTATAGCGCTTGCCCAACAGCTTGCGTATCACGTACCAAACCGCTTTTCGCCCTGCCGACATCGGCCCCAAGCGCAGTACACTGCCGTACTTTGCCTCATATAGCGCAACAGAACATTCTTGTCGCTTCCTGAGGTCCCAATACGCATCCCTAGTCTTATCCATTTCCCATAAGCGATAATGGTGAATTGCAACGTGACGAGTGTACGCTATATCATAGCCACACATTAGAACCTTCGCGGTAAGATCGGGATCAATACCGTAATCCCGAAATCCTTCACTGAAGTAGCCTGCTTTCTTCAAAACCGGTGTCGGCAGCATACCCTGGTTAACATTCAATATCCCCAGAGATGAGACGCCGCCAATGTAAGGTGCATCTATAAACGGTCCCTGTATGTCTCGAACCTTTAGGGCCACCATCCCGATCCGATCATCTTTGCTCAACACTGAGGCCGCTATATCCAACCCGGCATTGACGACCTCGTTATCATCACTAAGCCAACAAACGAAAGGGGTTGTTATATTCTTGAAAACATCATTGTAAGCCCTGGCCTGACCAATTTTCTTTCCAACAAAAACGGGCCTGATTACGTCTGACTCTATGGACTTAAGGTACTCAATAGTACCATCCGAAGAACCCGCATCTGTAACGTAAAGATGAAAAGGTCGCTTCGTCTCACGAACAACGCTGTCAACGCATTTCTTAAGCAGGTCGAACCTGTTATAGGTCCCGACCACAATTGAAATCTCTGTCATCTACCGGTCTTTTTGTGCGTTCAATATCTGTATAAGACAATACAGGCTTTCGCTTTGAAAATCGACATCAGCCCCGATTAAAGACTCTGCATCGCAGCCACGGGCGAATAAATAACTCAACAGACATTTTTCAGAAACGAGTACTTTGGGGCTTGCGGAACTGCCAACTGCTCAAGGAATTCCAGCTCAACCCTGCCATGCGCAGCCAGCAGGATCGAACGGCGCTGGTAAACAACATCTGTCTCCACAAAATCAGGATGCTCCACTGGAAGCCGGCACCTGTAAACATGCGAGAAGCCGGCCGCATAGAGCATCTTGGTCATGGCAGCTAATGAAGGTATTAACGCGCAATGGGTCATCCCTTGATTGACATTGCTGGATTCCTGAACCAGGCAATACTGAGGACTATCACCAGGAATCATTATGGACTCAACCAGGCAATAATGTCTTGTAAGCTGATATAAATTTCGTATAGCCCGAAATGGATTTTCCAGGTGGTAAAGCAACCCAAAACAAAAAACGAAATCTGCAGCAGAGAGATGCCTTGAAAGCAGCGGCACATCGAGATCACATTGCACGAAAGTCGCACCGGGCACACGCTTTCGTGCCTTGTCTACGAGTTCACTTCTAGCTTCAATTCCAGTAACATCAATCCCAAGCCCAACCAACTTCTCTGCAAACCATCCCGGCCCGCACCCAACATCATAACAGGTGGACAATTCACCCCCCGCACTCAATGCCTCAACTACCCGCTCGGCCGCATCCCAACGCGCTTCATTAATTTCAATATAGTGCTGTGAATCAAAAATATCGGCCGAGAACCCCGTACCCATTTCAAGACTCTCCATACTTTGACTCTCCAAAGACTAATTCCTGCTCGTCTCCTCTGCTGGTTTGCCAATTCAACAAAGGACGAACCACCCCGGGAAACCTGGGGACCCAATAGTTGCCTCGCGCGGAAACCGATCCAGTTGTTGCTTCATGCACATGAAAAGACAACAGGTCATCCAGACGTAAATATCGTATCAAGGGACTCTTGGGAGCAACAACGTGCAGGTTCATATGGGAACGCCCAAGATGATGGTGCACTCCAGCCGCTATCTCAAGATTCTCCCGCAGAATTTCCACCAGTTCGTGCGTCATAGTCGGATCCCTGTTTTTTCGCTACACGATGGATGGCTTTCAACCAGAATCTTCACCGGGAATGGCTTTGCGGATCGCCGTTTTTCCTGTTCGTTCAGTCGTATGCGTTAGTTTTGGCGCTCAAGGGAAGTCATGCTAACACAAAAAACGCGGCGCCCCTTTTGCCGCTCCTCAGCCCACCCCGCCAATGGCTTTCTCGAACGGTTCCCCAGGCAAACCCGGTACGGTTTTTTCTGACTCATTTTCCGACATTATCGCCCCACCCCCTTTTAAACAATTGCGTACTCATGTTCGGCGTCCCTGCCTTCCTGTTTCTTTATTCAGCACGAGGCGGATGTATACCATTCACAACTTGCACACAGATGCTTCGCGTCGGGCGGCTTTTCCCCCCGTGTGATTGCCAGGTGCTTTTGAAAAGTATCGCTTCGGGCGATTTCGTCCAGGGAATGCGTCAAAAGTGAACCGATCTTTACCTTGCGTGCGCCTTCCTGACAACAAAGCCCCAAGCTGCCGTCAGGCCCTACCACCAGCATATCGTCAAGCCAGTTCATCTGGCATTTTGCGCCCCTGATTTGTTCCCTGGCTTTATTCCTGCCAAATGTTGTCAATCCGTGATTTACAATCATCTTGACATGCCGCGCGACCCACTTTTGATCGATTCCGGAAACGTCCAGAGTCGTCCGCCAGAATTTCTCGTAAGATTGTTGTTCAAAATCCTCACCATAGGCCTTGATACGTACCATGACCACCGCGCCAAATGGAACTGCCTTTGAAAGGCCGTCTATGAATTCAGCCGTTTTCTGAACCGCAATTAGGAAATCCATGGATTTATACTTTGCCACGGTGTTTTCCAGAGCGCTGCCCGCTTGAAATTTATCATAACTTGCCTGATCTATTCCTGAGACTGTTGCATTGAGGGAAACCCCTCCAATGGTTGGACTCTTAACTGCTGCATCAATGGTTGAGATAAAGGCGGCAATCCTGTGACTCTTGGGAATTAGCCAGTTACTGCTGAAAAACATATTATCAACAACCAGATCGCTGTCGATTAACATTTGCATCTTTTGAATTATCAATGCGTCCGCAAACGGCTCGTTGATGCTGTTGAAGGCAAATTCCGAGAATCCAAATCCGGCAAATCGTTCAAGCACCAATGCAAATTCGTCCAGCGTCATCATCCGCCTTGAAGGTTGCAGGTAGGGCCACACGCATAGCGCACATCTAGCCTGGCAATATCCGGACGTGTCGACAGAAAGCTGGACACGCCGGTCTTTCAAAAAGCGAGGCAAGCCGGTTTGTTTTGTTTCTGTCTTCTGAGTATTCGAAGTCATTTACTGCTTTCCCATTCTCTTGGATGGATATCCCAATCCAGAGCCGGGCGCAGACTACCGGGGAAATCTCGAGGAAAAATACCCCGAGATGATTTTTCGGTCGCTTTGGATTCCATAGCCTGCAGTTGCAGCGCTTTTTCGATATAAAAAAATCTTTCAAAAGGTGATTTGGATGGATCGACCAAGGAGATGGAAACCTCATAGGTGCCAACATTGAGAAAGTTTTCGGGTATCCAGGCAATCGCTTCATACAGGCCGGGATTTTTCCTGTAATCATCCAATTCCAGTTTGCTTGGTACCGACCAGAATATCAGCTCGCCATAGGGACTGTGAAGTGCAATGCTTGGTACGTAGATCCCACGCTGTCCGATTTTAAATTGAATGGCCACACCAACAACTTGATTGATCGCAGTACAAACTATTTTCTTTTTGCATTTGTCAATTATGAATGCACTACGCAGTGTTGCCTGACCCGACTGAAACTCCAAATCACCATCAGGTTTGTTGCTTTCAGGTTCTTGCGAGGTGACAGCCGACTGAGTTTGCCCTTGATTCACTTGGGATTCAGTCGCATTGCCAAAACTTTTATCTGGTTCTGAAGCCAGTTCAGATTCAGGTTTGCTGTCTTCATGCACGCCCTCACTATTGTGAGCAACATAGGAGGACTGGAGGTTCATGGTAGCCGAAATATATTTTTCTGTTACATCGGAGACATAACCGCTTGCGCGAATACGCCCGGAATCAATCCATACGCACCGGTCGCAGAAGCGCTGAACAGAATCCATGGAATGGGAGACGAAAATCAGCGTTCGGCCAGCTTTGGTCACCTCTTTCATGCGCACAAGGCATTTTTGCTGAAACGCCATGTCCCCCACTGACAGCACTTCGTCGAGCATTAAAATGTCGGGGTCAAGGTGGGCGGCTACGGAAAAGGCCAGGCGCGCGCGCATGCCGCTTGAATAATGCTTGATCGGCGTATTGATAAATCGTTTTATCTCAGAAAACTCAATGATTTCATCAATTCGCGCGTCAATTTCAGCGTGGGTCAAACCATGCAGCGAAGCATTCAGATAAATGTTCTGTCGCCCGGTGGCATTACTGTTGAAGCCGGTTCCAACCTCAAGAAGAGAAGTGACACGCCCGCGAATGACTGCCTCTCCCTCAGTCGGATAAATCACCCGTGACAAAATTTTCAGAAGCGTTGACTTGCCAGCGCCATTACGGCCGACAATGCCAATACGTTCGCCCTCATAAATGTCTAGATTTATGTCCTTGAGCGCCCAAAGATCTTGAGCGTTTTCAACAGTGTCCGGTTTTCCGGGAGAGCCTGTCGGCAACCGCTCCCCTCTCCCCAAAAGATTTTTAAAGGACCAACTGTTAGCCCCGCTGGCTCCCAGGGTATAGCGTTTGGATAGTCCGCGAATTTCAATTACCGGTTTATTACTCATTACAACTCATCAAGCAATTTATGTTCAACTCGACGAAACATGGCCAATCCAAGCAAAAGTACTCCAAGGGAAAAGCCAACTGAATAGCTCCACAGTCCCCATGGGAAATCTAATGGTTCAAAAAGTGAGGCCCGCATGGCCATCAGGGTTCCAGCGGCAGGATTGAAAAAATACACCCGTTGCACAGTCGCGGGAAGACGCTCAACGGAATAAATTACCGGTGACATGAAAAGCCCTATGTAAAGCATAAGCCCCAGAAGCTGGCTCCAGTCCCGACTGATCAGGTTTAAGGCCGCAAAAACAAGTCCTACACCTAGTATCATGGCCATGATCTGAGCCAGAACAAGTGGCAGAAGGATAATCTCCCAGCCAGGCCATAGTTTGAAATAGATCATGATGGGAATAAGGATAATAATGCCTATCATAAGGTCTACGAGATTTGCCAGCATCGGAGACATGGGACTAATCAATCGTGGAAAATATATTTTCTGCACCAGACCAGCATCACGTTCCAGAGCGGCGGCCGTTTGAGTGATGGAACCGGCAAGGTAAAACCACAATACTAGACCGGAAAAGAGGTAGGCAGGATAGGGAATACCACCGCCCATCTTGGCTTCCGACAGTTTCTTGATAAAAACAAATACCAGGGTCATCAAAAGAGGACGTGCCGTGGCCCAGAAAAACCCCAGATAAAGATTATTGAAGCGCGAGTCTAATCGCCGCCGCGCCATGCCGAGTAAAAGCCGGCGATTCCGGAAAATTTCGGCAAAATCACCAAAACCAATCCCACGTGCCGGACGAATGTGGATTTCAGGCCTTTGTGCGGCTGGTTTTATGTCTTTCATCACTACTCATTGCCTGGTTCATGGCTGCGGGTTTACCATCATCCCGTGTTGGCATTATTGCACTATCGGATGATAGTCAATTCCGAACCTTATCCATTTCCGCCAGCCTCTTGGCGCGCCCACCTGTCGTAAACAATGCTCGATCGGCTATTAATCTGGCAAATGACTGAAAATCCTTTAGTCGTTGTGTGATTTGATGCTCAAGACTCAACAATGGCAAGTTTACCCGGTAATAATGCCTCGCCGATTCCCATACGCTCGGCAGCAAACGCCCGAAGGCAGTTA